>JAFRCZ010000179.1 GCA_017404125.1 Methanobrevibacter sp. | reverse complement strand
TAATTCTATGATGCTAATTGATGAATTCTTGGTAGACACTTATGATTGGGATTTCATAACAGAAATATTGGATGCAATAAATGATACTGGAATTCCTTCTGGAATAATCACCTCTTTTCCATTTAAAACAAGTGAAGAATTAATTGATTCTCCAATACTTGAAGATAAAAGTTTGTTTGACTTTTATATGATTCCAGTCAATAAGCTTGGATACATGATGGATATTCCTGATTTTAGGGCTGATAAGCAAGCTGAATTGAAAGCACTTCTTGAGAAAATTGATAAGAAAGTGATTATCAATAAGATTCTGGCAGTTGGAATTCAAAGGCCAGAGGAAGCATTTAATTTCTTGAATACATTGGATTTTGCAGATATGGTCTCTGTTGGCATTGCAAGTGAGAGGGAAGCTGAAGAAAGCTTTGGTGTTTTAAATAAAATTTAATTTTTATTTTTTTCAAATTTAAGTTAAATTCTCATCATTTTCAGATTTAAAATTTATATATAAATCTATAAATATAACTATTGTTATAAATTATATCATACAATAAAATAATTTTGATTTCAAATAATTCTAAATTTTTTAAGGTGGTAAAATGGATTATATTAAGAAAATTCCAGCTATTCGCTGGGAAGATGGAAAATATGAAGAAGTAGAGGAAAAAACAGTCAGTGACGAAAATATTTATTTCCATATTGATTCTTTACCTCCTCGAAAGTTTTCAACCTATCCTGAAGATTTAGAGGATTTTGGTGTAGGTTACTGTTTAGGTGATGGTTTAGTAAATTCATTTGATGATATTGAGAGCATTGATATTGAAGATAAGCATATAACCATTAAAACAAAGTTCAATCATGGCACAGATGATGAAAACAGTGATGATGAGAAACCTGAAGTTGAAGCAGATGTTTTAGGCTATCAATGTGTAATGTCTGATAGTGCCGGCGGATGGAGAAGCGAGCTTAAAAAGATAGAGCCGATTGAATCTGATTTAGTTGTAAATGCAAGCGACATAATTGCAAACATGAAAAGATTAACAGCAAAAGCAGAGATTTGGCAGGCAACCGGTAGCGTTCATGTAGCACAATTGGTATACAAAGACCAATTCATTACACGTGAAGATGTAAGCAGGCACGTTGCTGTGGATAAGGTAATTGGTGCAGCAGCAAAGGCAGGATTCGATTTGTCTCATTGTTATGTGACTTATAGTGGTAGAATGCCTGCTGATATGGTTATAAAGATGGTTAGAGTAGGTGTTCCTGTTTTAGTTTCCAATGCTGCTCCTGCAGGATCCGGCTATGAAATTGCTATAAAAGGAAATATCACTTTAGTTGGATTTGTACGCAGCAATAGATTTAACCTTTATGGAAATGCAGAAAGAATCAATTTAGAAGGCTAAATTTAATTCTTTCATTCTTTTTTTTTAAAAATTTTCTTACTATTCTTAAACATTTGATTTTTCTATTTTTTTACCTTTTCAAGATAAATATTCAATATGATTACAATTATTGCAAGTATTCCTAATCCTAAAATGATTGGATTTACAACTCCAACATAGAAAGTTAAAATCATAGCCAATATCAATGCAATAATAAGAATAATCATTCCTCTATTTTTTTGAAGGTCCATTGTTTCACCTTTTTTATTAAATAAAATTTCAAATTTGCTTTGATTCAATAAAAATTATAATAATTAGTTGTTTTTCCTTTCCTTAATCAATTTTAAGAACTCTTTTGAATTCTCAAACTCTTTCATTTCCCATGATTTGATGACTGGAATTCCATCAATTGAATCTTTTATCTTATCATCATTAAGTACAAAGAATGAATCTGAAGAGGTCACAAGAGAAAGGTCCTTTAAGCTGATTGCCATCTTCTTCAATGTTTTTGTATTTTGATCATCCTGAACATTCAAGTTAGCAATGAGGGGTGTCTGCTCTTTCTTTCTGGTAGCTATTTCAGCCTTGGCAAGTGCATCAAATGGACTTTTATTGGTTGAAACCACTCCAAAACCTAATTTTGCCAAGTTCTGAGCATTGGTTCCTTGTGTTTGATTTAAGCTGCTTGTATCTGCCTTAAGCTTAATGTCTTCCTGATAAGGTTCAAAAAGGTCAATGTCAAGGGTAATCTTTGTGTTCAAGATTTCTTCAAGGAGCATTGCAGTTTCAGTATTTGCCCTAACCATGCCGTTTTCATACTTGTACATGGTAGCTCTTGAAACATGTGCCAAATCAGCTAAATCCTTCAAGGACAAGTTGTATTCTTCTCTGTATTCCTTCAATACATTTCCATTGATTTGAACATAATATCCTCCACGGTCTGCAAGGATTTCAGGATATTCGTCATAGACAATCATGTTCTTAAGGGTTTCAAGTCCAATTGCAGGAAGTCCATGCCTTTCATAGACAACATCCTCTTCCAAGATATGGTTTTTGGATTTTACTCCAACAATAATTGGGCTAGCCAAGAAAACATGGGATATCTGTCTTATTTCTTCCACATGTGCTTCGTTGATGCTGTCAATATTTACGAGGACTTTTAGAAGTAAAATAAGCAATTTCTTACGAGCAACTATATCAAAACAGCTTTGTTCATAGATGTTGGATGTTTCAAAGCCCTCTTTGTTTAATAGCTGATAAACTTCTCGTATCAATTGATTCCTATTAGTTATTGCCATAGGATTACCTCGTAATCTTAATATTTTTTAACAGTATTTTTATTTTTTTAGAAAATTTTTATTAATTAGTTTAAATAAATTTTAATAATATTATTATCTTTAAAGATTAATATAAAATTGACTATTTAATTTTTACATATTCAGTGATATTATGGATTATTTTTATATTGGAATAGATGATACTGACTCTCCAGATGGAATGTGCACTACATTTCTTGCCTCCACTATCCTAAACGAATTTAGGGAAAAGGGCATTGAAATCATTGATTATCCTAGATTGATTCGTTTAAATCCTTTTGCCAGATTCAAGACAAGAGGAAATGGTGGAGTGTCATTTAAATTGGATCTTAATCAAAACATTGGCCTTGCAAAGGAAATAGTGCTTAAATATGTATCTGAACTTTCAATGTTTGATTGTGACAACACTAATCCTGGAGTTGTTTTCTACCAAGGAGAAATCACTGAAGAAATGATTGTTTATGCCTTTAAGGCAATCTATTCCATCATCACTATTGAAGAGGCAGAAGAATTTGCAAAAAAGATTGGTGCTGAAATCCATAAGTTCAAAAAGGGAAGGGGAATCATTGGCTCCATTGCAGCCATTTCATGCCCTCTTGAAGACTATACCTATGAGCTATTGGCATACAGGGATTCATCAAGATACGGCACAGTTAGACATATTGATTACGAATCTGTTGTTAAAATGGATAGGGAAACCTATCCTGAAACATTTGAAAACATTGATGGAAAGTATCTGGCCATTGAACCTAAAACTCCATGTCCTGTATTGTATGGTATCAGATCCAACAGTCCTGAAGTTCTATTGAAAGCAAAGGATATTGTCATTCCAAATGAGGAGATTGTTGATTCATGCATTTTCAAGACCAATCAGCACACTGATATGCACATTCAAAATGCAGATAAAATCAGTGATATGAAACAATATTCCTGCTACAAGATTAAAGGTACTGTAAAGGACAAGCCACATATAATTGAAGGTGGACACATGTTCTTCACACTTTATGATGAAAGCGGTGAAATTGAGGCTGCAGCATATGAACCTACCAAGAATTTCAGAAAGGTTGTAGCAAAATTGAGGGCTGGGGATAAGATTGTGCTCTATGGTGGAATAGGTGAACAGAACACATTCAATATAGAAAAGTTCCAAGTCATTAAGCTAAATGAGTTTGTATATAAAAATCCTGTCTGCGAATGCGGAAAGAGAATGACTTCTGCAGGTAAAGGCAAAGGATTCAAGTGCAAAAGCTGTGGAAAAAGAATAGAATCTGATGAAAAGGTTCCTGAAATGGTTGAAAGAACCCTAGTCAATGGAAAATTCTATGAAACTCCAGTTTCAGCAAGACGTCATTTATCCAAGCCTTTGATTCGTATGAATCTTTAGTTTTTTTTAGTATTATTAATGTATTATTAACACATATAAGACTTTTTAATTTCGCTTATTTTTTTAAATGCAGTAATAAATTATCATGATTTATAATGAATTATCATTATTTATAATTTTTTAGAATTAAATAGATTAGTTTATAAATAATAAACTTAAAACTAACATTAATAATACTTAATTTATTTTATAAAATTTTTTTCTATACAAAGTCTTAAGGCGTGATTTTATTACTGGTAATCAACAGCACCCATATAGGGAAAAAACTGATAGGGCAATAAAGAAGAGACCTCCATGGAAGGAGTATAATCTTCACGTTGTTGTATTTATTTTGGTTGTCATCTCTATGTTTATTGGTGTCAAAGAGATTAAGATAACTGACACTATCAGTATTTTATTGCTTCCTTTAATTTATGCTCTAGTTATGGGATTGGCTCTTTATTTGGCAAAGCCTATTAAATTTGTAGGCAGCAAGCAATCTAAAGTAGCTGAAGGGGCTATGGTTCTATTTATTGGTGTTTTAATCTGTAAATTGGCTATTGCAAGTGGTCAAGCAATATCCAGTATTTTCCAAGTAGGGCCTGCTTTGATCTTACAGCAGATAGGTAACTTAGGAACCCTTTTGGCGTTGCCTATTGCTCTCGTTTTCGGTTTCAGAAGAGAAGTAATTGGTATTACCAGTTCAATTTGCCGTGAACCTAACTTAGGGGTCATCATTGATAAATATGGATTTAAGTCCCCAGAGACTCGTGGAGTTTTAGCTGTTTTTGTTATCGGATCAATTCTTGGAACACCATTCATTAGTTTCCTATCCAGTATCAGCGCTTCACTCATTCCTATGCACCCATATGCTTATGCAATGGCATCTGGTGTAGGAAGTGCAAGTATGAATGCTGCAGCACTAGCTCCATTGATGCATATGTTCCCGTCAATGGCTACTCAGCTTGAGGCATTTGCAGGATGCAGTAACCTTCTTTCATTCTGTTTTGGTATTTACATGTGTATATTTGTATCACTCCCTCTTGCTGAGAGAATGTATACTTGGTTGTCTCCGTTGTTTGGGCCTAAAGATGAAGAGACTATTGATGATGATTATGCAATTGAAGGGGTAAAGCATGATAAATATGCAACTACTGATGACTTGACTGTAGGTAAGCTTAAGAGATGGGCCACATTCCTTGTGTTGTTTTCATTTATTGTGGCTGTAGGAAATTTCATAGGCTATAAAACTTCAATCGTCGATGCATTCATTGGAATGCTTTTGATTTCAATCATCACCATTATAGGAATGTCTCTTGAAAGGCTTATTCCATGGAATATTCAATCAATCATTTATATAAGCCTAATTGGTATATTTGTAGCTATTCCAGGTGTTCCAACTGCGGATTTCCTAGTTAAGTACGTCTCCCAGATTGATTTGACTACAATATGTACTGCATTCCTGGCTTATGTAGGTATTGCAATCGGTAATGACTGGGAAGAGTTTAAAAAGATCGGTTGGAAAGGAATCATTATTACTTTAATAGTAATTTCAGGTACTTACCTCTGTTCTGCAGCTATTGCACACTTTACTTTAATAGCTACTGGAATGATATAATTAATATTTTTTTTAAAAAATAGCAGTTAATTACATTCTCTATTTTTTCTTATTTTTAAAAAATAGTAGTTTATTATTTTTTTAATTTTTTTCTTATTTTTAAAAAATAGTAATGATTTTTAAATTTATAAAAAAAGTAAATGATAGAATTAAATTCTATCAAAAAATTTATTATTTTGTATTCTTTTTAGTTAATTTTCATCTTCTTCATCATCTTTTTTTCTTTTTAGTGCAAATAAAATGAAGAATAAGACCAATGCTATAGGAATAATCAATAATCCATAATTGATATTAAACTCACCATCAACATTTTGATTGTCATTGGAATTATTTGAGTCAGCTAATGCAGAATCAAGATCTGATTGTATTGAATTTAATATTTTTGAATTATCTTTAACATTTTTCAAATTGATATTTTTGTTAATATCTCTTTGATTGGTGTTAAAATCATTATTATCCTCTTCAGATTCATTAGTTTCACTAGATTTTTCAGAACTATCAGAACTATTGGGATTATTGCTTTCATTGGATTCACTGCTATCTGTGAGATTTAAACTAATTGTTTCATCATTAATATTTGCACTGACAATGCTATTTGACTTAACGGAAATGGTTTTTAAAAGAGAACCTTTCTTAACATTTAATTCATAGCTTCTTTCATCTCCATTTGCTTCTTCCACTTTGAGGGATGTTTTAAATCTTGGTAATAAGTTAGGATTTTCCAATTGTTCCTCTTCACCATTTTTATTAACGGTTTTTTCAAAGCTAATGTTCAATCCTAAACTAGAGTTTAGTTTAAATGGAGTTGTGTTAGTAAAACTCATTATTATCCATTTAAAATCATCACCAATCTCATAATTTAAAGCAGATTGAAAATCTGGATTGTTTGAACCCCACCAGTTATTATTCAATGAAATATTCTCTTCATCGCTGTATATGTCATTTCCAGAGGAAGCCTTATTGTCTGTAAATGATGAATGGCTGATTGCAGTGTTTTTTCTAGCCATTATAGCTCCACCTAAAGAGTCTGCAGTATTCTTATTGAATATTGATCCGCTTATCTTAAGGTTTCCATTATTGTCAATTGCCCCTCCATTAGTTCTAGCTTGATTAGCAGTGAAATTTGAATGGGTTATAGTTAAATCTCCACTATTGTCAATAGCTCCAGCACCATAAGCGCTATTCTTTTCAAAATCACAATCTTCAATGGTCATTATGCCGCTATTGTCAATGGCTGCACCATAACTAATAGCTTTGTTTGATATGAATTTAGATGATTTTATGGTAGAATTTCCTTCAAATGTGAAGATTGCTCCACCTTCATCTGCACCAGAATTCAGAGAGAAAATGGAATTTGAAATGTTCATGTTTCCATTTCTCATAAAGATGACACCACTTTTATGAGTGACTTTCTGCTTTGTAAATTCTGAATTGTTTATGATTAAATTTCCATTGTTATAGATTGCTCCTGCTTCGTATGCCTTGTTATTCTTGAAAATTGAATTATCTATTGTGGTGTTTTTTGAGTTGTATATGACACCACCATATGTCGCTTCATTTGAATTGGCATTTAGTTGGTTTAATTTTAATAATCCATTATTGTATATGGCTCCGCCGTTAGTCGCCTTGTTGCTGTTAACTGTAGAGTTAGAAATATCCAATGTTTTCTGATTAGATATTGCTCCGCCGTTTTTAGCATTGTTTGAATTTAGAATGGATTCTTTAATGCTTAAAGTGCCTAAATTGTATATTGCTCCCCCTTCATCTGCCTTGTTTTCATTAATGCGGGAATTGGTAATTTTTACAGAAATATCATTTATATAAATTCCACCACCGGACTTTGCGCTATTCTTTTCTATAATTGAATTGCTTATTTCTGATGTGTATTTATCTAAATAAATTCCTCCTCCATTACCATTTGCTGTATTATTAATTATAGAGGAATCTTTCATTTTCAAATGTGCATCTGGGCAACTTATTCCAGCACCAATTTCTCCTTTATTATTTTTAATTGTTGAATCGGTAACTGTCAGCCAAGATCCAGCATCTGCAAATATTCCTCCTCCTCTTTCAGCAGTGTTGTTAAAAATTGAGCAATTGATTACATCCATGCTATATTCAAATGTATATAATCCTCCTCCACACCAATCTGCATAATTGTTGCTTACTTGAGAGTCATATATTTTACATGTTCCCCAGTTCTTTACAGTTGCTCCTAAATTAGTTGCTTTATTATATGATAAATCTGAATTATTGATAAGGACATTTCCATGATTATTGTATATTACTCCTCCACGGGCACCAGTATTGTTTAGAAAACTTGAATTGAAAATCTCTATGTTTCCATTGTTTGTGTAAATTGTTCCTCCGTCACTATCTCCTTCATTGAATCTAAATAGTGAGTTGGATATGTTTACATTGGATTGGTCATGATAGATTGCTCCTCCAATATCTGCATAATTGTTTTCAAACAATGAATTCTTTACATTGAGAATGGACCCTTTAGAGCAATATATTGCCCCTCCACTAGAGTTGGAATTAGCTATTTTGGAACTTTCAAGAGATAATCTTCCATTATTGCATATTGTCCCGCCGTCGCCGCCATCTTTTCCATTAATCAAACTTAATCCATTAAGCTTCACTTCAATATTTTCGCTGATTATGAATATCTTTGATTTAGAGTCAGCATCCAATATTGTATTGAGATTGTCAGATTTCAATGGGCTTGATTTCAATGAATATATGTCCAAATCATTGTTAAATCCATAAATCTTCAAGTTTTTATTAATGTATATTGGAGTCCCGTTTCCTTTGTATGTCCTGTTTTCCAAATATATGGAATCCCCATCTTTAGCTTTATCAATTAAACCTTGTACAGTTTTAAAGTCATCCCCAACAGATCCTTCTTTAAGGTTTTCTTCGTTGGCTTCATTCAAATCAATAGTTGAACAATCATTTAATTCAATGTCTTCCGATAGGGAATCGCTTATAATATTCTCATTATCACTTGCATAAACTGCATTAATCATTAATATCGAAAAAATTAAGGTAAAAATAAAAATTAACTTAAATTTTTCATTTATTATTATTTTCACCTCCAATTATCGTTATATAAATAATTAAAAAACTTTAAAATCATTTTATTAGATAAAATGGTTAATTTAATCTTTTTAAATTATTTATTGTTTCTACGTTATTAAAAATGTTATTAACGTTAATTCTTGATTTGTAGAAAATATTATTTATATTCTTTTAATTTTTTTAGTTTTTTTTTAAAAATTATTTAACGCTAATATTTATTCTGATTTTTAAAAAATTGCACTACTTTATTATATAGTAATTATAAAGATATGATTATGATTATTAATCAATTGTCTAAATACCTAATTGATTTAAGATATGAAGACATTCCTGAAGAAGTTATTGAAAAGGCTAAATTGTGTTTTTTAGACTATTTGGCTGTTTATCTGAGAGGTTTAGAAACAGACAATGCTAAAATAGCTATTAGAACCATCTATGAATTGTATAATGGCGATTTCAATTCATTAAATAAAGGTTTCATCAATGGAATTGCATCCCATAGCCTTGATTTGGATGATGGCCATAGATTTGCTCAATTGCATCCTGGATCTGTTGTCTTTTCAACAATTTTAGCTTTATCAACAGATAATAGTTTAGACTTGAACATCACTTCAGAAGAGTTTTTTGAGGCGATCATTGTAGGATATGAAACAGCTATTGTTATTGGAATGATGATTAATCCAAATCATAGGAATCAAGGATTTCATAGTTCTGGAACAATAGGTTCAATTGCAAGTGGAGCGGTTGCTTCCAAGCTTTTAAACCTAAATCAGGAAAAAACAGAGCATTGTTTAGGCTTATGCGCCACTCAATCATCAGGTCTTCTTGAAGCAGATCATGCAGGAACTATGGGCAAATCATTGCATCTTGGAAATGCAGTTTTTAATGGAATCTTGTCAGCATTTTTGGCTAAAAATGGTTTTACAGGTGGGGAATCCCTAATTGATGGAAAAGAAGGATTCATAAAAGCCATGGCTTCAGATTTATATGAAAATCATTGTGATGAAAATGGTAATTTTGATGCTTTGAAATTATCCGAGTTCATTGACATCAACTTAAATAAATTCCACATAAATGAAGTTTATCTAAAGAAATATCCATTCTGCAGACATATTCATTCAGCTATTGATTCATCATTATTCCTGAAAGATGAGTTAAATAAATTAGATTTAGACAATTTGGAGAATATCTCATCAATTGATATAGAAACCTATAAAATAGCAAGTGAACATGATAATTACAATCCTAAAAATATTCAGGATTTAAAGCAGTCTTTGCCTTATGCAGTAGCTATTTATTTAGTTTCAGATGATTTAAGTTTGGATTCAATTGATGAATTGATTGAAAAAGGTCTTTTTAGTGACAGCAGTGAAGAGGAGATTTTAAAAATTAAAGATATTGCAAATAAAATCAATATCCATGAAAATGAGGAATTAAATCAATTGACTCCAGATAAAAGGCCTTCCAAAGTAATAATTAAATTTAAAGACAATTTAAATAAGAATAATACATTAGAAAATACGACTTATTATCCATTGGGAGAAGTTGAAAATCCTTTATCCGAAGAGGATATCTTAGAGAAATTTAAGCTTTTAAATCCTAAGTTTAATATGAATAAATTACAAATAATTAAACATATGGAAGATTATTCAATCAATGAAGTTTTTGAAAAATTAGGTTTATAATAAGAATTAATTTTATAAAATTTAAATAATACTTATTAACTATTAGATTATTAATTATTTTTACAAAGTGATTTTTATGATGGATGAAACTAAAAAATCATTGGAAAAGTTAGGAATCAATGAAATACATGATGATTATATTTCAGATAAGAGATTTGAAGATGGAGGGCAATACAGGTTTGAAGTTCCTGGAATACAAAGTCCTTCTGCACTTGAATCTCTTTTAAATGCATGCAATGATTATAATTTAACAATTCACAGAGCTACTCAAACCAAGGGAATCATGTTCTTATTGGATGATGAAATATCTGCTATGGTTGATTTGGCTCATAAAGCAAATATTCAATTGTTCCTGGCAGTTGGTCCAAGGGCTCCTTATGATACTAGTGCAACTGTCCAAACCGAAGAGGGAAAGCGCATTGGATACAGATTAAGAGGTTACAATAACCTTGTATATGCTATTGAGGATGTTAAAAGAGCAGTTGATCTTGGTGTTAGAGGAATCCTATTATACGATGAGGGGTTGCTTTTTGCACTTTCCAAAATGAGGGATGCTGGAGAATTGCCAAAAGATCTATTATTCAAATTGTCAGCTCATGCAGGCTGTTCAAATCCTGCTTCTGCTAAATTATTTGAATCAATTGGCCTGAATTCCTTAAATCCCGTAAGGGACCTTCAAATTCCAATGTTGGCATCATTACGTGATGCAATTGATATTCCTATTGATATTCATACAGAAAATCCAAAGTCTACTGGAGGATTCATTCGTCATTATGAAGTTCCTGAGATGATTAAGGTGGCAAGCCCAGTATACTTGAAGACTGGAGGATCTGTTGCAAAACATCACAGTTGGGACACAACTGAAAAAGAGGCTCGTCAAAGAGCTAAACAGGTGGCTTTAATTAGAGATTTGATTGAAAGATATTATCCTGAAGCTATTATGAGCAAATTATAATTATTTTTTGTTTATTATTTTTTTAGAATTTACTAGGTTATTCATATGGATTTAATTGAAAAAGTTCAAAATGCAGTTATTAATGCAGGCAGTTCCTATAGTGAAGACAGATTAGCTGCCTATGAAAATGCTCTAAAATTGGAAAAAGAGCTAAACAATGAAAATGCAGTTTGGGCTTTGGAACAAATGATTGAAAACTTTAAAGTTGCTAAAGAAAAGAAGCTTCCTTTATGTGACGATACAGGAATTCCACATGTCTTGATTGAAATAGGAAAGGAAAGGGATATTCCTAAAGGATTTTTCAATGACATTAATGATGGAATTGCCCAAGGCCTGGACAATCTTCCAGGAAGGCCAATGGCAGTTAAGGGAAATGATATTGAACGTATTGAACAATCACAGGGTTTATACAAAGAGTCCAATATGATGAAGCCTGCATCCTTTTTAATTGAAGAGAAGGATGAATCCACTTATGGAAGACTGATTGGTGTAGATGATGATAAGATAAAAATCACTATTCTCTTAGAAGGAGGAGGTCCTGAAATAAGGGCAAAAACTTACAGAGTTTTCCATAAAAGAGATTCAAATATTGTATTCAATGAAGCATTGGATTGGTTAAAGGAATCATTGGCAATGTTAGGCTGCACTCCTTCAATTCCCGCTATTGGAGTTGGAAGAACTCACTTTGAAGCAAATGCATTGATGTTAAGGGCTATGGCTCATGGAAATTTAAACAACCAATCAGATATTGAAAAGTACATAACAGAAGAGTTGAATAAGACTTATATAGGCCCATTGGGACTTGGCGGAAAGACAACTGTTCTTGGATCTTTTGTAAATATAGGTTCTCAAAGAGCAAGTGGAGTTAGAATAGTGGCTGTTAGGCCTGCATGCTTTGTAGAGCCAAGAGTTTATAGTTTTGACTTTTAGTTTAGATAAAATTCAATAAATTTTGATTTAAGTTATTCAAATTTAAGTTTTTCAAATTTAAGTTATTCAAGTTAACTAAAATACAATTAAATAATAGAAAAAATTATATTTATTAGTAATGATGTTTTAGATGGTTATTTTAAGGAGAATATTATGAACGACAATCCAAAACCTGGTAAAAATGGCTTTAAGTTTCCCCAGCAAAGGGTTAAAACCAGGATTACTGAAGTTAAGCCTAATCATTTATCTACAAGAGGATATAATCAAGAGGATTTAATTGAAAATCTTAGCTTTGCAGAGATGGTATTCTTGCTTCTTATAGAAAGATTGCCTGATGAGAGGGAAGCTAAGGTCTTTAATCATATACTTGTTTCATTTTGCGATCATGGTGTGACTCCTCCAAGCACACAGTCTGCAAGATTGATAGCTTCTTCAGGTGCAAATATCAATAATGCAGTTGCTGGTGGCTTATTGTCCTTCGGCAAGAACCATGCAGGAGCTATTGAAAAGGCTATGGAATTGTTCCAGGAATCTATTGAATCATTGAATCTTGAAGAAACTGATGAAGATGATGTCAATAGGAAAATAGCTGGAAAAGCCATTGAAATTGTAGAGAAATACGAAAGCGAATCAAAGAGAATACCAGGTTATGGCCATAGATATCATGATAAGGATCCTCGTGCAGTGAAATTGTTGGATTTGGCCATTCAAGAATCAGCTATTGGTCCACACACTAAATTGGCGCTTGCAATAGAGAATATGCTCTCTGAGAGAAAAGGAATTTGCTTGAATGTAGATGGTGTCAATGCAGGTCTCTTATCTGATTTGGATTTTGACAGCTCTTTAGGTTTAGGCATTTTCATGATTGGAAGATTGCCTGGACTTGTAGCTCATGCATATGAGGAAATGGAAGAGGAAGAGAAATTCAGACGCTTCTGTGACTTGGAAGACATCGTTTATGAAGGATTTAAAAATAGAAATATTGAAGATAATTTAGAGAATAGTGATTAGAATAGAAATATTAAAAAATAATTAAGTTATATTTATTTAATTACTTAAAACAACTCTAAGGAGTAATTTAAATGGAATTTTTTGATGTAATTGAAAAAAGATACAGTATGAGAGGTTTTGAAGATAAGGAAGTGGAGCAGGAAAAATTGGATAAGATATTGAAATCTGCTCAGCTTGCTCCAACTGGAGTAAACTTCCAGCCTTTTAAAGTAATTGTCATTGACACTAAAAAGCATAAAGAGGAATTGAATGCAATCTATCCTCCAGAATGGTTTACAGAAGCACCTTTGGTTCTTTGTGTAGTCGCTTCAAAGGAAAAGGCGTGGACTAGGAAATTTGATGATAAGAACATTGCAGACATTGATGCAACCATTGTAATGACTCATATGATTCTTGCAGCTGAAGACCTTGGATTAAACACATGTTTCATTGCAAACTTTAAACCTGATCTTGCAAAGGAATTCCTGGATTTGGATGATGAATGGGAACCTGTATTGTTCACTCCATTAGGTTATGGAAATGCAGAACCAAGAGACACTCCTAGAAAATCTATTGAAGAATTAGTAATATACAAATAAAAAATTTAATCAAATTTTTATCAAGAACTAATCAAAATTAAAGAGGATATCATGAGATTAACAAAAAAATCAATTATTCTATTGGCTTTTTCAGCTATTTTAATGGTCTTAGGATTATGGAATTATGCTGATGCAAATCCAGTGACTTTGGATGTGATTGCATCTACTGTTGTGCTAGTTGTAGTTGGATGGACACTTGCTTTGTCTGTTTTTGAGCCAAGCTGGACTAAAGCAGCAATCCTTATCGATGGATTGATTTTCATTTTAGTGGGAATAACATTCCTATTGATGCCATATAACCTTATTTTCATATTATTTGGTATTATATTGGTTGCAATAGCTGTTGCAGCATACCTTGGAAAATTACCTAAATCATTTTTAAGATTATTCCACAAATAATCTTCAGTTATTTTTTTAATTTTTTTAAATT
>JAFRCZ010000178.1 GCA_017404125.1 Methanobrevibacter sp. | reverse complement strand
ACTATAAAAACCAGTACACCTAGCACAAACTGGAAATTGATGTCCTTTAATGAAAAAACTTCTTTCATGCATTCTATGGCAAATAAGTTTAGTATAATCCATTATCTCTAAATTTCAATTTGTAGAATTTTATATATATAAATTGTGATTTGAATTTGTGTGCAAAAAAGAGATTAAACAGGGAATAAGTAAAATAAATAAAAAAATTAAAAAAAGAAATCTTAATCTGTAACTTCTTTAAATTTCTCCCAAATCTTTACCATAGCATAAGTGTCAAGTTCACAATATACTAGCAAACCATTTCTAATTTTCTCTTGCTCTTCTTTAGATTTGTTCCTTAAACTAACAAAATTCTCAGAAGCTTCCCCACCATTGTGAACTAAAGGCAAATTGCTGTAATCCAATTCAGGATCATCTGGATATAAAGCCGGCAAGACATATTTAATTGAATAAGACCCTTGCATTTCTTTCATGTAATAGTTTCTGTTCTTAAATGGAACCATGAAGTCTACCATATTATGGTTTATCCTAGCCATTTCATCTGCTAAATCAGGATACAATTCTCCAATTTTTCTATTTACACTGGATTCAAAAGCCTTATTATATACAATTACACTGCCGTCTTCAGGGAGATTGCTTATCATGCTTTCTGCAAAGTGTCTGATGAAATCTTCATCATCAACTTCTGCAAGGAATTCCTTATGTATCAATGGAGCGCCTTCCTCTTCAATTATATGCAAAGAATACTGGAAAGGCAATTGCTGATATGGCTTGGTTCCTTCAATTTCAGGGATAGGCACATTATATGTTTCATAGTCAATGAAATACAATGGGTATTCCAAAGAGTCCAATGTTCTGGCAATAGCTGCCTTATTGATTTTTGGAGCCATATCATTTACCTCAAAGTCTATCTGCTCAGAGTATTTTGGATTCAAGTCTTCATATAATAAATCCTCAAATGATACCTTTCCTTCATTGTATTTTTCAAACTTCTTGCTTCTCCACATGCCGGATACATCAAAGACATTAGGCTTTGGCAAATCTTGGGTACAGTACTCCCAGAAATCACAGGAATACGGATCAAAGCATTTCGGTTCCAAATAGGTAGGAGGTTCATTGTTTTCACCATACTGCTCCATAAACCTATTTATCTCATCAATCTTCTCTCTAATTTCATCCTGTTTTGACAATGCAATTTCAGTTACATCTTCTATAATGAAATACTTATCAAGTTCATCTTCAACTGGAAGTTCTCCTTTGACATATTCATTGTTTACATATACAATAGCCACTTTCTTGACATTGTATCCAAGATTGGACAATACATAGTACTGATATGCAGCATCATCCAGATAAATGTCTTTTACTTTTGTAGAGCTTTTAACTTCATAAATCTCTACTCCATCCAAATCATTCTTTAGGATATCTACACTGCAGAAATTATGATCATAATCAAATGATGCTTCTGTAATGATATTTGGCTTGTTTTGCATTAGCACTTCTGTTTGTTCAATCATAGGACTAATGGTTCTATCAAAAGGAATGTCCTCATAATCTCCAAACAATCCTTTAGCAAGTTCACCTACCTTATGCCCATTTTCAAAAATAACTGTTTTATCCTCTGGTGTTGCACAGTCTGGTTTATATTTTTCTAACCAAAGGATTTTTTGACATTGCACACATCTGCAATACTTTGATTTTGATAAATATACATTGTTCATGATATCACTCCTTACATAATCCTCTGTAATATTTTAAATAGTTAAATAAATTAAATCATTCATCCAAATCACAACAACAGAATGAATCCCCCTCTGCTTTAATTATATTGAATTTTATTCTATCTCCTTTGTTTATTCCCATATTTTGATTTGGCTGGCTTAATAAAGTTCCAAAAATCTCCTTCTCTTCATTGGTATCCTCATATCTAACCCACATTCCTTCTGCAGAGCATCCTTCCTTAAAGAAGAACACTAGAATGTCATCTGGAAACTCTTCACTTCTGAATTCATCCAATATCTTTAGGTTTCTTAAATCGGATATCTTCTCATCAACCTTTACGCCTAAATCATTCTTTACTTTAGACTTATACTCCTCAATATCAATATCAGACTTTACCTTTAGCTTATCGAGGTATTCGAATTCAAGGTCTGCTACAGCTTCCCATTTATTATCAAGCCTTACATTGAAATCATCATCCCTTTCGTAGACTGTCAAGTTCTTTCCTTCCAAAAGGGTGGGAGCCACTGTTAGAAAAGAGAGTCCCTCTTCATGATACACATAAGGGAAAACAAGTGCAGAATTCACTTCATATCCAATATCAAAATTATCCATTCTGCGGGTAAACTCATCTTGATCCAACTCTTCATCGTCACCATATATCTCGTCAATGTGAATCATCTTGACTTGAACATCGGAAAAGTTGTCACCCCTGATTACAATAAAATTAGCTAATAAGTTTCTAAATTTTTCATCCTTTATAAAAATAGTATCATCCCCAATATGTTTATAATAATACTTTTGTTGAGCTTTT
>JAFRCZ010000177.1 GCA_017404125.1 Methanobrevibacter sp. | reverse complement strand
CGATTTTGTTAACCATATCTCTGACCATTTGTTCTTCTTGTTCAATGAATGCTTGCATTTGAGCAGGGTCAGTGATTCTGATTTCAGCATCAACTTCAGTTTCCTTAACTTCTAAAGGAGAGTTGATTAAGACAACTTTTGCATCTTTCAATTCAGATGGCATACCTGGGTGTACTTTTTCTTTGTCTACGATTACACCTTGGATTAAGGTAGATTCTTCTACTACCGCGCCGTCTTTTTTCTCGATTTTAATGTGATCAGTGTCAACTTCACCATCATCAGCTACTTGTTGTACAGCATCTTCGATTAAGTATGCTAAAGGTTCACTATCTTTTTCAGTTCCTTTACCAGTCATAGCAGTCATAGCTAATTTTACTAACATGTCACGGGAAATGTCTTCGATTGCAATGTCATCTAAGATTTCTTGTGCTTTTTCAGCAGCTTGTCTGTAACCCATAGCGATAATGGTTGGGTGAATGTCCATATCTAATAAGGTTTCAGATTTTTTAAGGAGTTCTCCAGCAATGATTACTGCAGTGGTGGTTCCGTCCCCAACTTCATCTTCTTGGGTTTTTGCAACTTCCACGAGCATTTTTGCTGCAGGGTGTTCAATATCCATTTCTTTTAAGATAGTTACTCCGTCATTGGTAACTACAATGTCTCCGAGTCCGTCCACTAACATTTTGTCCATTCCTTTTGGACCTAAAGTGGTTCTTACAGTTTCTGCTAATACTTTACCTGCTAAGATGTTGGTTCTTTGTGCATCTCTGCCTAACAATCTGTTAGTTCCTTCAGGTAAAATGAAAATAGGTTGACCTTGTGCCATTTTATACACCTCAATTTTTTTTAAAAAATAATTTTTTTCAATAGAAAAATAAATACAATTTAATTTAAATCAAAAATAGATTAAACTAATATTAAAAATATTTATTCTATAATAACAATGGGTTTAAAGTAATATATAAAGTTTTTGTTTTTATTATGATTTTTTAGAAAATTATTATTTTGAATAAAAATCTATAAAAATTAAAAAATACTAAATAAAAGTATAAATTTTTATAAAAAATATAAACATTTTTATATTAATTTTATTTAGTAACAAAAATATATTAAAATAGAAAGTTCCTTTAAGGTTTACACTGGTTCCTTTGCGGTAAACAATTGAAAGCCCTATTAAAAAAGAAGAGGATTTTCCAAAATATTATTATAATAAGATAAACAAAAATTTAACCAATTGAAAATGATTTGAAGGTGATTTTATAAAAGATAAAAGAAGCCGATCCCACAAACATTATAGTGATGAAGAGTTGGATGAAAAATATAAAGCACTAGAAAGTCTGAAAGAAGAAATCAATGAACAAATAAGGGAAATAGAAGAAAATAAGGATGAAAAAGCTAAAGAAAAGATGGGAAAACTGAAAGAATATAATGACAGCTTGTTTGATGAAGAAATTAATGAAAAAAATATTGATAAAAATATAAAAAAGCTTACAAGAGTAAATAAAAGGTTTAATACTTACCAGCGATTTGTAGAAGCATTTGAAAAAGACCTTGACATTGATCCTGGAAGATTGATGGGGCTCACTGATGGTATATTCAGCATAGTAATGACTCTTTTAATCTTTGGGATGGTATTGCCTGATGCAGAAATAGTTAATTATACCGGATTTATAGATTTTGTCTCATCCATTGCACCGATGGCAGGACTAATCATTATAAGTTTCATAGTAATAGCTTCATTTTGGATTTACCATCATGAGTTTATGAAAATAAAAAGGTTGAATATGCCTTATTTATGGCTTAATATCTTCTATTTGGCAAGCATATGTTTCATACCATTTTCAACATCCATTATTGGGAACTATTCAAAGTTCTTCTTGGCAAATGTAATTTTCGGAGCAAACATATTTTTAGTAATAATATTCTTTTTATTAATGTTCCACTATGCACATAAAAGAGGATTCCTTGAAGAATACACTTCAGAATGGGAGAAAAAATATGTTTTCCATACCTTGTATATGCTTATGGGAGTTACAATAATTGTAAACCTACTTGACTTTAATGTAAACTCCAAATTTATTTATTTGTTCTTATTGATCCCTATCATATCAACATTAAGACATATTCAGTTTAGAATGAAAGAAGTATAATCCTATTGAATATAGGTAAAATAAAATATGGGCAAAAAGATAAAAAATGATTTCATGAAAATTTTATAAATTTCATGAAATAAAAAAATTATTAAAAAGCAAGTATTTAAAAAAATAAGAATAAATAAATTATAAAAAAAGAAAATAAGAAAAATTAATTATTCTTCGCTCAAAGGAAGCTTTTTCCAGAAGAATATATCATTTTCTTTTTTAGCTACTTCTACATATCCTTTTCTCTCTAAGCTTTTAAGAATATTCTTTGTGTTACCAAATGAAAGGTTCTTGAATGCAATGTCATTAAGATATTCCTTAACAGACAAGGTATCCATAGCTTCATCATCAGGCAACAAATGATAAATTTGAGACTGAATGGAATTTAAGTTCTTAAGCTGAGGAGCAGTCAACTTCTCATAGACAAATTTGTATTTTTCAAGCTCATCAACTGTAGATTGGTATGCTTCAAGTTCTGTCTTTAACCTTTCAACTTCCTCAACATTATTTTGATTAAGAGCCTTTAGAGAATCTTCCACATCACTCTTTGAATCAATTAAATTGGAAATGTTTTCCAATTCCTCATCTCCAACAGCTCTGATTTTAAGCTTGTTCTCTTTAGCTAATTCCAATTCTCTTTTAATGTCGTTTAATTCCAACAATTCCCTGTCTTCAACAGATGTCTTATTTACAATTCCATCATGGGACTGGTTATCAAGGAAACTGTTATCAGACAATTCAAAGAAAAGATCTTTGACCTCATTCAATCTTTGGATTTGCAAGTCCTTTTTAGAGAGTTCATTTTGAACTTTAGCATATTCCTCACGGGAAACGGATTTGTCTTTCAATAATTGTATTTGAACATCCTTTTCACGAATAGCTACATCCTTAGAATCAAGTTCCCTCTGCAATGCAACAAGGTTATCCTTATTGACCAAATTATTCTTCAAGTCAAGGATTTCCTCATTTTGAGAAGCGATTTGGGCATTAAGTGACTGTATTTCCATATTCTTATCATCAACAGTACTTAATGTGTTGGCCAATTTAACGTTTGCTTCATTTTCCTTGATTCTAGCATCATCCAATTGGCGTTGAATGTCAGTCAATTTATTTTCTGCAATTTTTAAATCATTAGAAATAGCTTGGATTTCATTGTCTTTGGAACTGACTTCATTTAATGCCTCTTTCAATTTAAGATTTGCCTGACCTAATTCTATAGTTTTAAAGCTGTTAAGCTCTTCATCAAAAGATTCCTTCATTTGAGAAAGAGATTCATTAATGTCTGAAAGTTCCTTAACCTTATCAGACAAGTTTCTGATGGTTTCATCTTTTGAATTCAATAGGTCTTTGGATCGGTTCAATACTTCAATATTAGTATTTAAAGAATGAGTTAAGTTTTCCACTTCGTAGTTTTTAGTATTTAAATCAGCTTCATATTTAGCCTTCAAATCAATTATTTCGTCATCTTTAGCCTTAATGTCCTTATCGAATTTAGCTAAAAAATCGCTGAGTTCAAGGCCTTTGCTTTTTAAATCGTCATTATACTTAAGATGCAAATTTGAGAGTTCCTCTTCATGCTGCTTCTTCAAATCTGAAATTTCATCATCTTTTTGCTTGATTATCTCTTCAGATTCTATTTTTAATGTTTCATATTCATCATTTGGCATCAGTGAATTTTGCTCCTCTTTCAATTGAACAATTTCCATTTTCAGCTTGTTAATTTCTAAAAGAGAAGATTTTACCAACTTTTGTAACTTATCCATATCGCTTGCATTTTCAAAACTCATTTTATCACTTAAATATAACTTAATTTAATGTTAATCAAGATAGATTAATCGTTAATTAAAACTATAATTAGATTTATGTTTAAACTCTTATTTAAACTTAATTAATAATGTTTAGTAAATTTAATCAAAAATTAAAGATTTTTATAAAAAATAAGAAAATTTTAAGAAAAATTAGGTGAAAATAAGAAAAAATTAATAAAAAAATAGTAAAAAGGGAAAAACATGTGAGAATAAAATTAGAAAAAATAAAAAAATAAAGTAATTGAAGGATAACTAAAGAAAATTTAGATTACAACTAAATTATTCTTCAGCTGCTTCCTCTTCATCTCCATAATCGATGTTTTCAATTTGGCTTTCAAACCAAGGAAGCATGTCTTCATCTGCTGCATTATATTCTACTTTAGCTTTTGCAACTTCTGCTTCAACATCATCAATTGAGCCTTCATAAGCACCTACTAAGATAGATGCTAAAACACAGTTTAAGTCATCTGGAGAATTTGCTTTCCATTGATCAACATATTCTATTAATTCAGCAATATCTGCATCAGTCTTTTCTTTCTTAGCCTTAAAATCAGAATACAATTTTTGGAAAATCAATGCAGCGCCTAACTTGATTAATTTCTTTTTAAAACTCATTTTTCACACCTCTAAAAATCCATAAAAAGTTATGAATTTGTTAAATTCATATATTAATATGATTTTAGAGTATTTAAAACTTTTTCATAGCTTAAAAATAAAAAAAATGTCGATATTAACTTAATTAATCAAAGAAAGACTTTTAATTAATTTAACTATCAAAAAAGATATATCTATTAACAAACATAATGATATTTAAGTGATAAATATGGATAAGGATACAAAAGCACGTTTGGGCGAAATTAGAGCAGCCATTAAAAAATATGGCTTCGATGAAATTTTAGGCCAAACCGCTAAAAGCAAAATACGAAGTAAGGATGAGGAGGATTCAACTAGCCTCTTATTGGATGAGGAAATTCCTTTAAAATTAAGATTGATGCTTCAGGAATTAGGAACTACCTTCATTAAGTTAGGCCAATTATTAAGTACCAGACCAGATATTGTTGGAGAAAAAATTGCAAATGAATTGGCTAATTTGCAGGATGACAATCCTGCGATATCCTACGAACAGGTAAAGTCAATAGTGGAAAGGGAACTTGATGGAGATATTGATGAATTGTTCGAAGACTTTTCACATGAGCATTTGGCAACTGCATCCATCGGTCAGGTACATGAAGCTAAATTGCCTACAGGTGAGCGAGTTGCAGTAAAAATACAAAAAGAAGGAATCACCGATAAGATTGACCTTGATATAAGAATAATGAAATATGTCGCCAACCGTGCTGACAAATTGAACTCTAATCTTAAAAGTCTTAATTTGCCTGGAATCATGGAGGAATTCGACCGTTCAATTCATAAAGAGATTGATTATTACAATGAATACATGAATATGCAACGCATTGAAATGAATTTTGTAGATAATCCAAACGTACATATTCCAGAGACATATTCACAATACTGCACATCAAAAGTCTTGACAATGGAATTTATAGACGGTACAAAATTGAATGACGTTTATGAAAGCGACAGCGAAGAATTTGACAAGCCGCTTTTAGCAAAGACTGCCATTGATTCCTATCTTCAACAATTATTCATTGATGGTTTCTTCCATGGAGACCCACATCCAGGAAACATAATGATTTTAGAAGATAATGTTTTATGCTATCTTGATTTAGGTATGATGGGAATCTTTGATGAACAATTCAAAAAAGACCTTTCTGAAGCTATGATACTCTTAGTTGACCAAGATGTGGATGGATTGATAAATCAATTGATGTACATGGACATTTTGGATTATGATGCTGATACAAAAACCTTAAAAAGAGATTTAAATGACTTGTTCGGAAGATACTTCGGTGTAGAGCTAAATCGTTTCGATGGAATCCTAGAGGAATTGATGAAGCTTATGAAAGAATATGGGGTCATACTTCCAAATGAATTGGTTACAATGGCAAGAGGAATATCTATGGTTGAATCCACTGCACATAACTTGGATCCAGAAATTGATATCTTTGCATCAGTCACACCAGTTGCAAAACAAGTCGCTAAAGAAAGAATCAACCCTAAAAAGTTTTTAAAAGGCAAGAAAAGCAATATCATACTATATGAACACATGCTTCAGGCAATGCCTAAGCTTCTTACAAGAATCATACACAAGATTGATAATGAAGAATTGCAATTTAGGCTTGAAGTCGACATCAATGATAAGGTTTCAATAGTTGCATTGGTCTGTGCACTTATTATCGGTTCTTCTGATGTTACCTTTGGACCAATGGCATTCGACATGCCTGTGATTTCTTTAATCGGTTATATAATAGCTATTATCTTAAGTATTATTGGCCTTAAGAAATTTGTATTAAAATAAGTTTAAATTATGAAGAATAAATTTCTTCATAATTATTTTCTCTTTTTTTGTTCTTTCCATCACAAATTAGTTATAATTCTCAAATGATTTTGAAAATAAGCTTTTCAACACATTACTGGTTTTAAATATTTAAAGTGGACTGACCGGGATTTGAACCCGGGGCCTCCGCCATGCCAAGGCGACGATCTCCCATCTGAGCTACCAGCCCAAAAATAAATTAAATGTTATAACATTTGACTGCATTAAAAAAAAATAAAAAAAAGCGGGCCCGACGGGGATTGAACCCGCGACAACAAGGTTAAGAGCCAAGCGCTCTGCCAGACTGAGCTACGGGCCCGGTTGAAAAAATTTTAAAAACAATACTATTATTTTATACATTACCATATTTAAGTTTTATTGACTTCTTTAATAATCTTCAACCTAAAGATTCAAAAATCCATAAAATTTTATGCTAGTGGAAGCTATAATTTTAAAGTAGCTATTGACAATGCTTTAAATGAAATAAACACATCTTTTCCCAGTTCAAGATTCAAGTCCTTCATTGCTGACAAGGTAATGTCTGCAAATATGTCCACTCCACTGACAGTTATCTTGGCACGAACAGTTTCATCATTTAATTTCAATTCTGTGATTGTTCCTTCCAAAACATTCCTTATGCTTGAGTTTTGAGGCTGCAGTGCCTTGTAAAGGCTTGATTTATGAGGTCTTAATGTTATGGATATGTTGTCATAGCTAATCAATGCCAATATCTTATCGCCAACAGCATATTGCTTGTTTAAAGGAATAGTCAGCTCTAAATCCTTAATCTTAAGTGTCATGTCTCCCTTTTCGCTGTCAACATGAATGATTTCAGCTTCAAGTTCATTGGTTTCCTTGTGGAGCTCCATTATGGCATTGATCTTTTTGCATTCCTTCAATATCTGCAATCCTTCAGTAGTGAGTTTGGTGCTTCCTCCACCCCCGCTACCTCCTTTTTTAGTGCTTACAACAGCTATGTCCAATGTGGACTCCATTTTATCAATATAATTGAGTGCTGTCCTATAAGAAACTCTTGAAAGCTTTGCAGCTTCTGTGATGGAGCCTGTTTCATTAATGTATGTCAATAGATTAAATTTTTTTTCATTCAATAGAAATGATTTTCCATCAACATTAATATTATATTCAACACCTGCAGTTACGTCTGTCATTCAAATCGTCCCTTTTTATTTTTACCCATATTTTTTTCCCTAAATAAGTCACCTAAATTGATTTATACTTTGTCTTTTTTATTTATTAAACTTATTTATTTATTAAATTTAGTTCTTAAATAACAGTTTTTCGAAACGGATTAGTAATTAAAGTTTTATTTTGAATTAATACTTTAATAATTATACAAAGTATCATAATTAATAAACTCTTTTTTTACATTAACATTGTCAACATCCACTCTTTCACGATAGATGCACTTGCCGGAATCCAAATGGTTTCTGTATACTTCAAATATTGCATAATCCGCCTTTTCATCAAGATACACTATATATGGCACATCTCCAAGATAGCAAGTTCCCACATAGTTGCTATCATTATACAATACCTTCCCATCTTTTGAGTAGAAGATAACATTTATGGCATGTGTTCCAAAGCTTCTTTGATTGTATGTGATTTCGTATCCCTGACTTGTAGAAACTTTAGACTCATACTGGCTTGAATATACGTATCTAGTAATTGTCAAATCATCTACGATAACTGAATTGGACATTGCATCAAATACTGCAGGTACAACAACAGTTGCCATAACAATTATTGCAAGAACAATCAGAATTCCTGCAAGGCAAGTCTTTCCAGAGCTGTCATTTTCAGAACTCTCTTGATTAGATGTGGAGCCATATCCTCCATAACTGCTTGATCCATATCCTCCAACAGAGCCGGAATAATCATCGTAGCCTCTCCCATACATCTTTTCTGCATCGCTTGCACCATAGTGATAGTCAGCATTCTGCATGAAAAAGTCATCGTCACCTATCATGAATTTCCCCCATTCATTCTTGTTTAATTCTATTCTTATTATAAGTATTTATTTTTTTATATTTGCATATTCCAAAATCGTTACGATGACTTAATGAAGTTTCGTTATATGGGGTTTCACGAAAACTAAGAAAAAAAGAATAATCTTCTAAAAATACAAAACTGAAAAAAATAAAAAAAGAAATAAATTTGTTTATCTACTCCTTTAAAAGGAGTCTTGCAAAACTCAAATTCCGTTATTCATCTTCTTTTTTTGTATTTTCATCTTGGTATTGGATAATTACCTTTTCCAAATTATCAATCTTATCTTCTAATTTTTCAAATTTCTTTTTGGATTTTCGATGAACAATTTCTGCTGCTAATGTAGCTGTTGCCACTCCTGAAATGACATATCCGCTCCAAACTAGAAATGTGCTGGTCAATACTCCTCCTGTGGTATCACCTAAAACTGCATACCCATTACTTGTAAATGCATTTGAAACCATAGCTAAAGAATTTATAGGATTCTGATTTTCCAGGAATATTGTCAGGACAAGACAAGTGAAAATAATGCTTACCAAAATTAAAATCAGTTTTTCCAGCCGATTTTCCTGAGTGAAATCTAAAAACTTGTCATAGAAATAAGCTACCAAATATAGCAATGCAGGAATACGAATGAAGTTCCAATACACAAGTAGGGATTCTCCAAACAGAAGGGAAGATATGGATGCAATAGGTATCAGAAATATGCATATTATCTTGCTTTTTGTTGAACCATCATAATATGTTATTGCAATATATGCTGATATGATAATATCAATTAGGGCATTGACTACAAACAGCTCAGCATCTATCCATTGTCTGTCAATGAAGAAATTTATGATACAGATGTATATGAACAATATTAGAATCAGGTAATAGACCTGCTTCAATGACAAAATCTCTTCTTTTGGGAAAAATTCATGAGGCTCCATTAATTCATGTGAACGATCTAATATGATCTTTTTCAATCGTT
>JAFRCZ010000176.1 GCA_017404125.1 Methanobrevibacter sp. | reverse complement strand
GATCCGTATATCGTTGGTTCGAATCCGACATGTTCCATTTAATAGTTTTAAACTATATTTAATCAAAAGGAATATGTTCTCTTATTATTTCAAATTTTACAAATTTCCTCCGTAACACCTAAATAAGCAAAATATCTCAACCAAAATAATATCCCCCTGAGAACATATTCCTTTAACTCTGTGTAGCAAAGTGGCTATGCGGCAGTCTGTAGAACTGCATATAGGGGTTCGATTCCCTTCACAGAGACTCAAAACATGAGAAATTAAATTTCAAAAATGTTTGCTAAATATTGGGGCGGTAGTGTAGTGGCATCATAGGTGCTTTGGAAGCATCAGACTCAAGTTCAATTCTTGGCTGCCCCATCAATCAGTTCCATGGTGTAATGGCAATCATTCCGGACTTTGAATCCGGAGACTCTCGTTCGAATCGAGATGGAACTATTCAATTAATTAAAAATGATCCATTAGAATCAATTAATTAAATGAAAACTCAATAAAACTGATGTTTCGGTTCTATAGTTTAATAGGTAGAATAACCGGCTGTTAACCGCGAGATAGGAGTTCGAGTCTTCTTAGAACCGCTTTAGGAAATATTAGAATAATTCAAGAATCCATTCTGATTAATCCTAAAATATAATATTTACAGATATGCAATATTTGTCACCTTGTGTGGGTTGGAGCCTAACAACTTCAACCCCTAGCAAATTGTTAAAGGGCCTGTGGCCTAGCAGATAAGGCGTCCGGCTTTTAACCGGAAGATCGGGGGTTCAAATCCCCTCAGGCTCACTTGCTTCTATGGGGTAATGGCAAGCCCACCGGACTTTCGATCCGGTAATCCGAGTTCGAATCTCGGTAGAAGCATCAAATTTTCAGGTGTGATAGCTTAGCCCGGTAGAGCGAAGGATTGCTAATCCTTTGTGGTAAGACACACATGGGTTCAAATCCCATTCACACCGTAAAATCAATGCAAAAAATATCAAATTGGTCTGTGGCCTAGTCTGGGCAAGGCACTTGTCTGATATACGAGTGAACGGGGGTTCAAATCCCTCCAGACCAACTTAAATAATATCATCTAAAACTTTAAAAATTCAAAACTATTCCAAACTATTCAAATTGAATGTGTTTCTTATGGATTCATTGGTGTAATGGTTAGCATACAAGTCTGTGAAGCTTGTGGAAAGGGTTCGAATCCCTTATGTTTCCCTTGGTGATGTGGCTGAATAGTTAGGCTACTGCCTGCAAAGCAGATTGATTTCGGTGCAATTCCGGACTTCACCTCTTAATAAGTATATGGGCTTATAGCTTAATGGAAAAAGCGTCTAGCTACGAACTAGAAGGATATGGGTTCAAATCCCATTAAGCCTATAAATGCTTTAGTGCTGTAATAGGGAACACCCACCGTCGCCAACGGTGAAATCTGGGTTCGAATCCCAGCTAAAGCACTAATATTTGGTTAAACACCAAATCAAAGAATTATTAATTTAAAAAAAAACTGGGCCTGTAGTCTAAAGTGGTTGGATATCTCCACTTCAGGAGAAGGTCGGGGTTCAAATCCCCGCAGGCCCAACAGGCTTTAGTACTGTAATAGGCAACAGCCACCGCCTCCAACGGTGAAATCTGGGTTCGAATCCCAGCTAAAGCACTCAATCATCAGGGTGCAAACCCCAATTAAATCACTTATTTAGGGTTCAAATCCCACAAAAACCATTAATCTATAAAAAATCAGATCCCCTGTGGTCTAATAGGCAAGGCGTTCCCTTTCTGGGAAGAATCTGGGTTCGAACCCCAGCGGGGGCCCCTTAAAAATATTTTAAAAATCTATAAAAAATTCAACTGGACCTGTGGTCTAATGGTAGGATCTCTCTCTTGCAAAGAGAAGACTCTGGGTTCGAATCCCAGCAGGTCCACTAAAATTCCTAAAATTTTAAAAAAATATGAAGGCATAGTTTAATGGAAAAATGCTTGGCTCCAGACCAAGTGATGAGAGTTCAAATCTTTCTGTCTTCATCTTAATAATCATATGCTATAGTGGCTCGAGTCTGGCTTAAGGCATCCGCCTTGAAAGCGGAAGTACGTAAAGTACCGGAGGTTCAAATCCTCCCTATGGCGTTCTATTTTTTAAAAAAGATAATTATAAATATTTAATAATATTCCTCTAAATCAATAATTAACTATTTTTATAAGTTTAAACCAATATTTAAACATGTTTAGAAAAATGAGAAGAGCAAAACAGGCTTTATCCGAGGAAGAATGTATAGATATTTTAATTAATGAACCACGTGGTGTTTTAGCAGTTTTAGGAGACGATGAATATCCCTATGCTGTACCTTTAAGTCATGTTTATGTTGATGGAAAAATATACTTCCATGGAACCATTAAGGAAAGCCATAAAAGAGATGCAATAAAAAAACATGAAAAAGTCTCCTTTTGTGTAATGGATAAAGGAGAAAAGGCAGAAGATAGCTGGTGGTACACATTTAAAAGCGTGATTGTCTTTGGAAAAATGAGAACAATTGAAGATAAGGAAACAAAAATAGAAAAACTAACATATTTGGGAAATAAATTCTTCCCAACAGAAGAAGAGACAAAAGATGAAATAGACAGGCTTTTGGATGTTACAGAACTTTATGAAATTACAATAGAGCATATGAGCGGAAAGGTAGTTAAAGAGAAATAACCAAACTTTTAAAAAAAGTTTGATCAAAATATTTTCACCCCTATTTTTTATTCACAATATCCTTTATCACTTCACCTGCAATCATCAACCCTGCAACAGGAGGCATGAAGGAAACGCTTCCCTTGACTTTGTGTTTTTTATCATTCCTGTTAATTTCACAATCATTTGTGTTTATAGGATGTTCCTTTGAATACAAGACCTTTAAATTCTTTATATTTCTCTTTTTCAAATCCTTTTTCATTATTCTGGCAAGAGGACAATAGGAAGTCTTATAGATATCATCTATTTCAAACTTTGTTGGATCCAACTTGTTCCCGGTTCCCATACAGGAGATGACAGGTACCCCTATTTCCTTGGACTTGCATATGATTGCAATCTTGGCCATGATTGTATCCACACAGTCAACGACATAGGACAAGTCATCAGTAATGATATCGGATGTTGAATCAGCCAAGAAAAATTCATTATAAATTTCAACATTTGCGTCAGGATTGATATCTAAGATTCTCTCTTTCATAACATCAACCTTGTTCCTGCCTATTGTCTTTGTTGTGGCGATTATCTGCCTGTTGATGTTGGTTTCATCCACCTTGTCATAGTCCACCAGTATGAAATTACCTACACCACTTCTTGCAAGCCCTTCGCAAACAAAGGAGCCAACACCACCAAGGCCAAAAACAGCAACTTTAGCACTTTTAAGTTTTTTCATACCCTCATTTCCAATCAACATTTCTGTTCTGGAAAACTTCTCATCCATATCCACTCACCAAAAATTTAATTAAATTTGATTTATTATATAATAATTGAGGTTAAAAGAATAAAAACTTAATGCAAAAATAATTAGGTTAAATAGATTAAAATCATCTGTTGATAACAAGATAATTATCTTTTTAAGCGAGGATTCATATGATAATCGATACACATTGCCATATTTACCATAGCGAAATTGAAAATGCAGAGGAAATAATAAAGGAAGCTCTAAAGAATGACATATATATTATTTTGAACGGCATTGACCCAAAAAGCAATGAAGAAGTATTGGAATTATCAAAAAATCATGAAAATGTCTATGCTGCTTTAGGATATTTTCATACCCTTGCAGATGGAATAACAGACCAGGATATTGCCCTATTGGACAAGCAACTTAAGAATGAAAAGGTAATTGCAGTGGGAGAGATAGGGCTTGATTACTACGAAAGAAAAGACAATAAGGACAAACAAAAGGAATTGTTTGAAAAGATGTTAACCTTATCAGAAGAACATAATTTGCCTGTAATAGTCCATTCAAGAAAAGCAATACAAGATACTTTTGATATATTGAAAAAACATAATGCAGTGGGATCTATGCATTCCTATCAAGGTTCTGCAGAAATGGCACAGGAATTCATCAAATTAGGTTTTTATATAGGAATAGGCGGAACAATCACCCACAAAAACAATAAGAAAGTTAAGGAAATGATTAAGAAAATAGGCATTAATCATATACTTTTAGAAACCGATTCCCCCTATTTGGCACCCGAAGAAAAAAGGGGAGAACAAAACACGTCACTAAACTTAAAATACATAATAAGAAAAATAGCTGAAGAATTGGATATTAAAGAAGATGAAGTAATTGAAATTACTACAGAAAATGCACAAACTCTATTTAAAATTTAATACTCCCCATAATTTATCTTAATTTTAATTAAACAGTTGAAAAAAATTTTAATTTACCCCTACTTTTTTCAAAAAATTATACTAACAATCGTTAGTTTTATAAACTATAAGCATGAAAATAGTATATAGATTTAACTAACAAGTGTTAGTTTAATAAAGAAATTTTAAAAAAATTTAGAAAAGACCCAAAAATTATAAAAATATTAAAAAGATTAACTATTAAAGTTTGATAATATGGCAAAAAAGAATACAAAAGAAAAAATATTTGATGTTTCTATTGATTTATTTTCTCAATATGGATATGATGGAGTCTCCATTCGGCAAATAGCTAAAGAGGTTGGAATCAAGGAAAGTTCCATTTACAATCACTACCAAAGCAAGGAATCCATTTTGGAATCAATATTGACTTATTACATCAACGAAATGATAAAGGAAGAAGCCCCTGTCATGCAATCAAGGGAAAATCTGGATATGGATTTTGACCAGTTCTATAAGGAAGGAAGCGATAGATTCATATCAAAGCTATCTGAAGAGAAGATGATGAAGATTACAAGAATCTTCCTAGTGGAATCATATCATAACGAAAAGATAAAGAATTTCGTTAAGGAAGCAATAATAGGATATGCTATTAAAGGATGGGAAGAGCTATTTGACTTAATGAAAGAAAAGAAATTTATTAAAAGAGATGCTGACATCAAACAGCTTGCAGAATCCTTTTATTACTATGGATTGTTCCTACTGTATGAGCATTTCATTATAAATTATCCTGAAGATGATGAAAAATTCCTAAAGGATTTCGAAATAAGAACAACAAATCATATGAAGATTCTCTTCAATTCTGTAAAGATAGAAGAAGATGAGAATTTAGATGTTAAGAATAAATCTGATAAATCAAGCAATGAAACCATCAGATTAGAAGAAGAAAAAGACCACTTAAAAGTTGAAACCCTTGTAAGAGATGCATTCTGGAATGTCTACAGACCTGGAGCATTGGAACATTATATTGTGCACAATCTAAGAGAGGATCCAAGTTTTATACAAGAATTGGCATATATTATTGAAAAGGATAATGAAATCATCGGCCATATAAACTACTCTAAAGGCCATATGAATCTTTATAAAGCAAATAGATACGGTGTAGACATTAAAGTAAACGATAGGAAAGGAGAAGCCATTATCCTTGGACCAATAGCAATTAATCCAGAATATCAAAATCAAGGATATGGATCCAAATTAATCAAACATACTTTAAAGCTCGCAAGAGAAAAGAACATTCCATTTGTTTTTGTAGTTGGAGACGATAACTACTACAGCAGATTTGGATTTGAAAGTGCATCCAAATACAATCTTTTCCTGGAAGGAACAGATACTCAAGAGGAAAATCCATTCTTCATGATAAAAATATTTGAAGATACATTTAAAGAGGAAGATTACGATAAAGGAATATTCCAAAATCCAGAAGTCTTTAATGTTGATGAAAAAGATGTAGATGAATTTGATAAGAACTTTGAATATAAGGAAAAAAGAGTCCAAGAAGGACAATTAGAATAAAATAAAAGGATGATAAAATGAAATATTTAATAATTAACGGCTCTCCAAGAAAGAAAAATACATGGGCAATGGTAAAAAGAGCAAAAGCAATTTTAGGAGATAGTGAATTTGAAGAAATTCAATTGATGAAAGAAAAGATACCCATGTGCAATGGCTGTTTCAAATGCTTTATGGAAGGAGAAGACAAATGTCCTCACCACGATTTAATAAACAATATTATAGAAAAAATAAGAGAAGCAGATGGACTAATAATAGCTTGCCCAGTATATGCAATGAATGTACCTGCCCTTTTAAAGAATTTCTTTGACCATACTGCATATCTCTACCACAGGCCAGAATTCTTTGATAAAAAGGCATTGGTTTTTGTTTCCACAGCAGGAGCAGGACATAAGGATGTGGCTAAATACATCGATGAAACCTTAAGACATTGGGGATTCAATAAAGTCTATAAGGCACCAATTGCATGTGGTGGAAAGGAACATCTTGAAACAATGGAAATAGATAAGGCAACTGAAGAATTCAAAAAGGACATAGAATCAAATAAATTGCACAATCCTAAATTCATGGACCTTATTTTTTACAATGTATGGAGAGCAATGGCTGTATGTGAAGACCCAATAAAAGCAGATGCAGAATATTGGAAAAGCACAGACCTAGTAAATCATGAATTTGCACCAGCGATAAAATTAAATCCTATCAAAAAAGGATTTGGAAAGATAATGTTCTTTATTCTTAAAAAAGTAATTAAATAAACAATGATGAAATTTGTCAAATTAGACTAGAAAATTATTAAAAGCTTTAAAAATATAAAGATTATTAAAAATATAATTGGTAATCTTATGAACGAATCCGTCAATATTGGTAAAGAATCTGAGAATAAAAACAGTCCTCAAAGAATATTCTATTATGATGTTCTAAGAGCATTGGCAATTATAGGAATTGTATTCTGTCATGTATCCGTATCATATGTCTCAAGAGATATAAACAGCCCTAATCTTTATATTTCTATATTCTTTGACTGTTTTAGAGACTTTTCAATCCCTATTTTTGTAATGCTTAGTGGAGCATTGCTAATAGGAAAAAAGGACACATTAGTAAAATTCTTTAAAAAGAGATTATCAAGACTATTCATTCCTTTCCTCTTTTGGGTATTGATTTACATAATATTTACTAGCATATTCATCAATCATGGATTCAATCTGGATAATGCACTTAAGATATTATTTGGAACTGCAGGAACATTAGGGGTTCATTTCTGGTTCGTTTGGATGATCATAATAGCTTACGTTGGCATATTCATCATAAACAAAGCGCTTCAAATTGAATCAATAAGTAAATACAATAAACATTTCATTACAATCTTGGCAATCCTTTCCGTGATCTATATTGGAATGAGCCATTATCGTTTAATCAATGCTTATAGCCCTAGATTGACTTATTACATTTCATTTTTAGCATACATTGCAATAGGATACTTTTTGGCAAAATGTGACTTTTTAGAAAAAAGAATTGATAAGAAATACTTGATAATAGCTACAGCTTTGCTCTTTGTCAGCTCATATTTTTGGTACATATTCTGCTTTGCGGTTCCAAGATCCCATTTGGCACATCAATTTGTTCGCTTAAGCTATTTTAACTTGACAATACTCTTTATGTCTGCAAATGCATTTTTATTATTTAAATACTTATCAAAAACCAAATCATTTGAAGAAATGGAAAAAAAGTCATTAGGAAATGCATTTACTTTCATAAGCAATTACAGTTATGGAATTTATCTTATTCATTACCTGGTTTTATATTGCATAAAAATCAATTTAATAAAATACATTAATTTCATTCAAGGAAATTCATTGATTTGGATACCTGTTTTAGTGATTCTGACTACAGGAATAAGTCTGATTATTTTAGAAATATTTGATAGAATTCCGTATTTAGATAAGGTAACTGGAAAGAAATAATTAAAAATAATATGAAAATTAAAAAAATAACTAAAATATCAAAAAACTAATCATTATAAGTGATTTTATGATAGGAAACAACTGGGATAAAGTTTTAGAAGAAGAATTTAAAAAAGAATACTTCTTAGAAATTCAAGAGTTTGTAGAAGAGGAATACAGAACTAAAACAATTTATCCACCAAAAGAAGAGATTTTCACTGCATTTAAATTATGCCCAATAGACAATGTTAAAGTTGTCATTTTAGGCCAAGACCCTTATCATGAAAAGGGACAGGCTCATGGACTTGCATTTTCCACTCCTGAAGGCCAACCTATCCCAAGGTCCTTAAAGAACATTTTCAAGGAAATAGAATCAGAATATGGTTATCCTATTCCAGAATCAGGCTGTCTTGAATCCTGGGCTAAACAGGGAGTTTTTTTATTAAATACAGTTCTTACAGTAGAAGAAGGAAATGCAAATTCACACAGCAAATGCGGTTGGCAGACCTTTACAGACAATGTAATAAGAATATTAAACAATCAAAACCGCCCCATTGTATTCATATTGTGGGGAAAACAGGCAGAAAAGAAAAGAGAACTGTTAACAAATCCTAATCATTTAGTGCTTATATCAGCACATCCATCTCCATTTTCAGCGAGAAGAGGATTCTTTGGCTCTAATCATTTTAAATTAGCAAATGAATTCCTAAAGGAAAACAATTTAGATGAGATTGACTGGAAACTTAATGAGAAATCTACTGGCCAGCAAACTCTTTTTTAATTATTTTTACAAAAAGCTCTTTTTTAAATTTAATAAAATTAATAAAATACTGCTAATTTCTTTCTTAAATTCAAATAAATATAATAAATATTGCAATCCATTTTTTTAATTTAAATAAATATAATAAAATACTATGAAAAACAAAATAATAAACTGGTAAAAATTATCAATAATTACTTATTTTAAAAGTCAAAACAATATTTGAAAAAAATTAGGTCTAAAATATGACAAATAAAAATGTGGAATTGATGAGAGGAGCACCTGAAATAGCTGTTAAAAAACTTGCTATTCCAATCATGATATCCATGCTTTTGACAGCATCATACAATATCATAGATGGTATCTTTGTAGCAGGGCTAGGTCAGGCAGCAATAGCTGGAATCGGTTTTGTAACCCCTATCTTCATGATAGTAAACGGAGTCAGCATAGGTTTGGGAAATGGTGCTACAAGCAGCATCAGCCGTTTTGTAGGCGCTAAAAACCACGAAGGTGCAAATCAATCCGCTACCCATGCACTTTTAATATTCTTAATTGCCTCAATACTCCTTACAATAGTTTTTATTTTCATACTTGAACCACTGCTTAGAACCTATGGTGCAAGCGGACAATCCTTGGCTGAAGGAATAAAATACGGTACTCCATTATTCTTAGGTTTATTTACATTCATGCTTTCAAATGGTGGAAGCGGCATTCTTCGTGGAGAAGGAGATATGAAAAGGGCAATGTATGCCACCATAGTTTCCGTAATATTAAACACTATCTTAGACCCGATATTCATTTACACATTAGGGCTTGGTTCAGCAGGAGCTTCCATTGCAACAATTGTAAGCGCTACCGGATCTGCTATAGTAATCATGTATTGGATTTTAGTCAAAAAGGACACTTGGGTTCATGTAGACTTTAAAGGCTTTAAATTTAACCCTGAAATAACAAAAGACATTTTAAAGGTTGGTGTTCCTTCTTCAATGGATATGCTGATGATGTCATTGGCAGTCAGCCTATATATGATTTTCATCTCCACAGTAGGAGGAGACTTTGGAATTGCATCCTTTGCATCTGGCCAAAGGCTTTACCTATTTGCAATTATGCCACTAACCTCAATTGGCAGTGCAGTTGCTGCAGTAAGCGGAAGCGCATACGGTGCAAAAAATGGGGATTATCTCTCAAGAACACATCTTTATGGTGCGAAATTTGGAATAGCATTTGGAACAGCAGTGACAATTATCCTTGTTGCATTTGCACCACAGCTTTCAACAATATTTGCATATACTCCAGAAACCGCCCCATTGGTTCCTGAAATTACACAATTTTTGAGAATAGCTAGCTTATGCCTTCCACTGACTGGTGCAGGAATGTGTTCCAGTTTCCTATACCAAGGAATTGGAAAGGGAACAATAAGTCTTGGATGGACAATTATCAGAGAAGTAATTTTCACTGTCAGTGCAACATATACCCTTGGAATAGTTTTAGGATGGGGACTTGTTGGTATTTGGACTGGTCTTGCAATAGGTAGAATCGCTGCAAGTATTTTGAACTTCGCCTTTGCAAGATACACCATTAGAAAAATTAGGGCAGAATTTAGCACTTAAACCATGCCAAAAAGATATGCGATTGAAAATTAAGAAAAGAGTTTTCTAATTAAAATCTCTAAAATTCAGTGCAAAAACTAAAAGAAAAAAGTATAAAAAATTATTGTGAATAATAAAATAAAAAAATTTATATAATAATTACAATAATCTATAAACATTTATAAAAATCTTAAAATAATAAACAATTTTCAAATTAAATTTATCTAAAAAGGTAGAGGATATGAGAATAAAATATTTGTCAAAACAGGATATTAAAATCATTTTACACTATCTTGGATACATTATGGAAGGAATAGGAGTTGTATTGTTAGTTCCCATAATTGTAGATTTGCTTTCTGGAGAATTTGTTTATCCAATTGGATTGGTACCTCCTATATTTTCAATTGTTTTAGGATTTTTATTTGCATTTAAATTTAAAGAATATACAAAACTTAAATTCAAACATGGAATGATCATATCCAGTGTTGCCTGGCTATGGGCAGGATTTATAGCAGCACTAATTATGATGCTGATTCTAGATATATCATTCATTGATGCTTTTTTTGAAAACATTTCTGCATGGACAGGAAGTGGATTAACTCTCTTCAATGATGTGGAATCCTTGCCAATGTCAATTCTATTCCTAAGAAGTTTGGAACAATGGATTGGTGGTCTTGGAGTAGTGATTATTTTTATAAGCCTGCTTATTAAGCCTGGAACTTCTGCATTTAAATTGTATAAATCTGAAGCAAGGGAAGAAAAGCTAAAGCCAAACATAAAAAATACTCTTAAGAAAACAATAGAGATTTATGCAGTATATACATTGGTAGGTATCGCTTTATATCTTTTAGCAGGACTTCCTCTTTTTGATTCTATAAATCTGACATTCACTACAATCTCCACTGGAGGAATGTCTATTAAGAATGCAAATGTGGGTTACTATCAAAATAATATTGTTTACATAATTACAATGTTCTTAATGATATTAGGTGCTACAAGCTTTGCAGTTCATTATAGAATGGTTAAGACAAGAGGAAAGGCAATATTTAAAGATATTCAATTCCAATTCCTGATTGTTAGCATATTAATTGCTGGAATATTGGTTACAATTTTCACACATCTTGCTCCATTGCATGTAGTATTCCATATAGTTTCTGCAATAACTACAACTGGAGCAAAATTAGCTACCCCTAGCGAGTTGGCATCATGGGCTCCTCCAGCATTGATAATTATATTGGCATTGATGGTTATGGGAGGTTCTTCAGGATCAACCGTAGGTGCTGTAAAGCTCATTAGAGTAATAACCCTTTTAAAAAGCGTAAGCCTTACTGTAACAAACATACTTTCTCCAGGAAGAGTTGTAAGAATCAAAATATCTGAAAAAACTGTCAATGAAAGTGAGATGAAAGAGGCTTCATCATATATTGCAGTTTACCTATTCTTTTTATTTTTGGCTTGGATAATAATGACCTATTACACAAATGATCCAATCAATACCCTATTTGATGTTACCTCTACACTTGGTAATGTTGGATTGAGTACAGGAATAATCAATGGAAGCTTAAGCACCTTCCCAAAAATATTATTGATATTTTTAATGTGGTTAGGCAGATTAGAAATAATTCCTATTTTACTTACAATACAAATAGGCTTTGAAACATTTGACCAAAGCTTAAAATTAATTAAAAGAAAAATTAGAAGAAGAATGAATAATTAGAATAAGTAATAGGAATAAGTAATGATAATAAGTAATTAGAATAAGTAATAGGAATAAGTAATGATAATAAGTAATTAGAAAAGTAATGGGAAAAGTAATAAAAAATAATTTAATTAATCATTAAAAAATTACCTTTTTATTGGCGGGACATAACGTTTTAGGAGCAGTGATAAGCTAATAACTGTTACAGAACTTAATGCCATAGCGAGCCCTGCCCATTCTGGCTTGAATACTATGCCAAACAATAGGAATAGAAGTCCGGCGGCTGCAGGAACAAGCAACATATTATATGCAAATGCCCAGAAAAGGTTTTCTTTTATCCTTGTCATCACTTTTTTAGAGAATTGAATGGAAGCAACAACATTTTCAAGGTCACCTTCCATAATGACAATGTCTCCGCTTTCCATAGCAATATCAGTACCATTTCCCATAGCTACACCGACATCTGCCTGTGAAAGTGCAGGAGCATCATTGATTCCATCACCAACAAACAAGACTCTTTTTCCCTCTTTTTGAAGTTCTTGAACCTTATCGAGCTTGTTATTAGGAAGCACATTTGCCATTATATTGTCAATTCCAACCACATTTGCTACAGTAGAAGCTGTCTTTTCATTGTCTCCTGTAAGCATATAAGTTTCAATGCCCATCTTATGCAATTCATCAATAGCTGATTTTGAATTCTCCTTAATCTTATCCATTAAGGTGATAACTCCTTTAATCTCGCCATCTACAGCCATTACAATAGTGGTTTTTGCTTCACTTACAAAAGCATCAAACTTGGATAAGACATCTTCACTTACATCTACACCTTCTGCTTCCATAAGCTTAAGGTTTCCTGCAAGGACATAAGAGTTAGCACCATCAATATTTACATTAGCCTTTAGGCCTTTACCAGTGACGTTTTCAAAGTCTTCCACTTCCAATAATTGAAGGTCTTCTTTTCCTTCATTTGACAACTGGATATTATTTGCCTTAAATCTGTTTAAAATGGATTTTGCAATTGGGTGGTTTGAATTGTTTTCCACACTTGACAATATCTGAAGGAACTTGGATTCATCCATGTCAAATGTTTCAATGTCTGCCACTTCAGGTTTTCCTTCTGTAATAGTGCCTGTTTTATCGAATACACATACATCAACATCCTTGGAACTTTCTAAAGTTTCTCCGTTTTTAATGAGTATACCGTATTCTGCTGCCCTTCCAACACCTACAGTAACTGCTGTTGGAGTAGCAAGGCCTAGAGAACATGGGCATGCCACAACAAGGACTGATATAAGACAGGTAAGTGCAAACAATAATCCTGAATGTGCTACAAAGTACCATAAGAGGAATACGATAATAGCTATTGTAAGAATAACTGGAATGAACCAGCTGACAATCTTATTAGCCAATCTTTGCACTGGAGGTTTAGAACCTTGCGCCTTTTCTACAAGCTGAATAATCTGTGATAAGACTGTTTCAGAGCCTATCTTTTGTGCTTCAACCTTTAGGGCACCATCTTGATTGATTGTACCTGAGAATACATCAATTCCTGCTTTCTTAAGTTTAGGAACAGGTTCTCCTGTAATCATAGCTTCATCAACATAGCTTTCACCATCAACTACAATAGAGTCCGCCGGTATCTTTTCACCAGGCTTTACAAGCAGGATATCGCCGATTTTGATGTCTTCAATATCTATTTCTTTCTCTACAGTATTTCCAGCATCATCAGTAGTAATCAATGTAGCTGTTTTCGGCTGCAAGCCAATAAGCTCTTTGATAGATGATGAAGTTTTTCTTTTAGCCCTTGCTTCAAGATATCTTCCTATTGTTAAGAATGAAGGCAACATTACAGCAGATTCATAAAACATGAAACTTGAGTCAAGCACAATTCCAAAAGTCCCTAAAACACTTGATACAAATGCTACAAGAATACCCATGGAATACATTACATCCATATCCAAGTTTTTATGTTTAAAGGAATTCCATCCTGCCTTTAAAATAGGATAGCTTACATAACAGAATGGGAAAATAGCTATAATTAAAGACAGTTGCCCCATTGTGAGTGGAGGAATTGTAAACTTGAAGTGCATTATAGCCATCAGTATAACTGCAAAGACAAGACCAACTATAATCCTATATAATTTTCCTCGAAGATCCTTTTGGTATCTTTCCTCTTCATCCATTATGTCCAATTCACCTTCAAGGCCAATGTATTCAAATCCAAGCATTTCTATTGTCTTTTGAATCTCCTTAAGATTTAACATGTCACGATAGTATTTTATGGTGACTTTTTGATTGGACAGATTGGCATTTGCCTCCACTACACCATCTACACGTGGCAGGAATCTCTCTACATTGTTTACACATGAAGCGCAATGCATGCCATCAATTTGAATGACCACTTCATCTTTTGGAACAGTAAATCCTACAGATTCCACAGTTTTATCAATTAAATCAGGAGAAATATTATCATTTAAGACCATATGCGCTTTATTTGTGTTTAAATCAACATTGATGGACTCGACTTCATCAAGCTTACCCAGTGATTTTTCAACAAGAAGCGAACATGAAGAACAGTGCATGCCATCTACAGGAATGTCTAATTCTTTTTGTTTGGCCATAAAATTCCTCCTTTATTATAATTGAATAATTTGAAAAAAATTAAGATTTAAAATATTAAAAATAGTTTTGAAATAAAAATTAATCGATTGAAAAGATAAATGAAAAATAAGAAAAAAGTTAAGAAAATAACTAATTTGCTTATTCTACATCAAATCCTGCTTCTTTAACAGCACCTACTAAGTCTACATCAGACACTTTTTCGCTGTCATATTCAACTTCTACTTTATTAGCATCTAAATCTACAACAGCAGATTCTACACCATCTAAATCCATCATACTAAGTTCAACTGCTTTTGCACATGAAGGACAGTGCATTCCGACAACTTTTACTTCTTTTTTATCGATTGCCATATTTTTCACCTAAATTATTTAAAATTTGAAAATTTAAAAATATTTTTATAAAAATTTATCTTAAATTTTTAACAATATAATTTTTAATCTTATGCATATATGCTTTTTTCTATAATTTCATAAAATTATACGAAAATACTAAAAAATCTATAAAAAATGAAAAATCGTATAATAATTAAATATATGGATAAAATAAATTTGATAAAATTTTAATTATGAATGAAAAAATAGTATAGTATTAAATATTAATAATTACAAATATTTTATTATGACTAATGCAGATTTAATTCAAGAACTAATGAAACAAGCTAACTTGACCCAAGAAGAAGGGGATATCGTTGGCGAAATTTTCGCAAACAACCCTACTACAGGCAGCGGTGCCGAAGACATCATAGTTAACTTGATTGCTGAGAAATTAGGAGTAGATAAAGCAAGAGCTAAAGACATTTACGCTATCGGCTTAACTGTTCTCACTACTACTGGTATCTTAGACAAAATAAAAGGATTTTTTAAGAGATAATACTTTTTTATTATCTCTTATTTTTTTAAAATTAATATCTTTTTTTAATTTTTGTGCTATTTCTATCTAAATGCTTTTTTTATTAAAAAATAGGATTGTGTTTCAAGATTCTTCCCTCTTGAATAACTGCTAAAATATTATCATTATTCGCTAAAGATTCTATTTTATCGATAGGATTCTCTTTTACAATAATCATATCCGCATTTTTGCCTGCTTCAATTGAGCCTAACTGATCTTCCTGATTGAAAAACTTAGCTCCTTCGATGGTTCCTGCTTGAATAGCTTCAAGAGGACTTAATCCAACATCAACAAGCTGCTTTAACTCGCCAAGGTTTTTTCCATGATCTATTACACCACAATCAGAACCCATCAAGAAACTTACTCCTTCCTGATAAGCGGTTTCTATGTTTTCCTTTTGAATCTTTACAACTTCTTTTAGCTTTTTAACCTTATCATCTGCAAAATTATCCCAAACCGGGAATCCTTCTTTAATAAGAGTTTGGTGAACGATTAAGGTAGGGGTAAGATAAATTCTCTTTTTAGCAAGCAACTCACATGTTTTTTTATCAATGAAAGTACCATGTTCAATGGATTTTATGCCTGCCTTTGCACATCTTTCAATTCCTTCCAAGCTATGGCAATGAGCAGCCACCTTTAAGTTGTGATTTTCTGCCTCATCAACAATGGCTTTTAATTCCTTCTTATTGAATTGTGCAATATCTGGAGAGGTATATGGTGATAATATTCCTCCACTTGCCATGATTTTAATAAAGTCAGCACGAGCCCTTATAACTTCACGGGTTTTCCTTAAAACGCCTTCTACACCATCACAGGTTCCAACTGGAAAACCAGGATATGAAATTTCCATATCAAAGCCAGAGTTTAAGTAATGGTCGAAATGTCCACCGGTAATGGCTAAAGGCTTGATGGAAATATTAAGTCTTGGAGCAGGGAATATCTTCCTTTCCTGAGCCATTTTAACTCCAATATCTGCAAGTCCAGTATCACGGACAGTGGTTACTCCTGCATCAATTGTCGCTTTCATATTATCTACAGCATTATAAAAGTAAAATGCAAGTGGATCTTTCATGATATCCTCTTTATGGAATCCATTTGCCATAATATGGGCATGTGAATCTATAAAACCAGGCAATAAGTAATTGTCTTCACCATCTATTACAATATGGTCCTTGTATAATGATGACTCTTCGGTATGCAAAGACACTATTTTACCGTCTTTAATCAATACATGACGCTCTTCAAGAGCTTCTTCACTGAAAGGGTTTATAATATTCACATTTTTAATATATATGGAAGACATTTGATCATCTCATTAAAATAAAATTGATTATTGGTTTTTAAAATTTTAAAAAATTATTAGAGATTATAAAAAATAAAAATATAAAATAAACTAAAATACTATAATGCATAGAATAACTAAAATAACTATAAAATAGCTATTTTACCATTATCGCTATCTACTTCAACAATTTTACCAGTTACTAATTCTTCAACACTTGAAGGAGAGTCGACCATTGGAATGTCAGACATTATAGCACCGGTTGCAATAATAGGCTCTGCCTTTAAGCAGATAATCGCTTTTGGAGCAGTCTTGTTTTTCATCATCTGAAATATTACATAAGATCCTACTGTAGACCCTTTTCCTCCTGGAATGAAAAGCACTTTGTCCTTAATTGATTGGCCTTTTAATTCATGATTAGGGTCTATCACTACACCAGTTTCAGGGTCTACTCCACCTAAAAAACTAATGGCTTCATTTGATGCTATTAATTCCCCTTCTGCTTTTCCTTTAGAAATGTTTCTGCATTCTATCATAAAATCACTTATAAGAATAAAATTAATTTGAAAAATTAAATAATTATCGTTAAATATAATTAATTTATTAATTCTATTATAAAAATTTTTAAAAAATGCCCTTTGAAAAGTTTTAAATATAATAAAATATAAAAATTATGATATAACAATTGTTATATTACAGTTTAAAATAAAAAAACTAAATTAAATCAATTAGGACAAGTATTATATAATAAGAATATGATATTAATAAACTGTAATCATTAAAAATATATTAGGATGAAAAGATGAGTGAAACAATAAAAATTTTAACTATTCAAGACATTTCATGTTATGGACAGTGCTCAATAACCGTTGCACTTCCAGTTATTTCCGCTTTCGGAATAGAAACTGCAGTTCTTCCTTCTGCTGTTTTGTCCACACATACTTCAGGTTTCACAGATTTCACTGTTAGAGACTTAACTGAAGACCTTCCTGAAATTAGAAAACATTGGGAAAAGGAAGGAATCTATTTCAATGCAATCTATACTGGATTCATTGCTTCAAAAGAACAATTAGACTACATCAAAGATATTATAGACTCAAGATTAAAGCCTGATGGTCTTGTATTCGTTGACCCTGCTATGGCAGACCATGGCGAATTCTACAATGGATTCACTCAGGAATTCGCAGATGCAATGGGAGAACTTTGTAAATTAGGAGACTATATCCTCCCTAACACAACTGAAGCTTGTTATATCTTGCATAAGCCATGGAAAGAAACATTTTCAAAAGAGGAAATGCTAGAAATGGCAGAAGAGCTTAAAGCATTTACAAACAGATATGTTATCTTGAAGGGATATGAAAATGATGACAAAATGGGAATGATTGTTTTAGATAAAAAAGAAGAAACATGTGAAATTGTTTACAATGATAAAGTTAATTATGTTTCTCATGGAACAGGCGATGTTTTCGCTTCATCATTTGTAGGATCAACCATGCTAGGCAAGTCTCCATCTGCTGCAGCAAAAATTGCTAGAGAGTTTACTAAAAAAGCTATTGAAAAAACCATTGATGATGAAACTCATACCTATGGTGTTAAATTTGAACAAGCAATTCCAGAAATTTATGATTTATTAAAAACAAATTAAATCATACGATTATTTTTATAATTAAAAAAATAATTTAAACTATATAAAAACATTTATTTTTGTAAAATGAATAAAATCTAATTTTTAAAGTGGGCATAATATG
>JAFRCZ010000175.1 GCA_017404125.1 Methanobrevibacter sp. | reverse complement strand
TTCATAAAGATCAAATCACTGACATTGAATCATACTTTAAAGGATTTAAAATCCCTGAACCAATATTAATTGACATTGCATGCACTGGAAATATCCACTGCTATTTCAAAGGAATTTCACCAATCATTGAAAAGCCTGACTATTCCTTCATCTCAGTTACTGTTCAAGAATTAAAACAGGAAGTAGTTGATGAAGAACAGGAAATTGGCATTCCTGCTCATGAATGTGTTGGCTGTGGCTTACACTAATTTTTATCTTTTTTTAATGGAAAGATGAACTCTTTCCAAAATCTTTTTTTATTATTTTAACTCTTATTTTCACACTCTTTTTTAAATTTTCTTTCATAGATTTTTATGCAGAAAAATCCAATGAAACATCCTACAATCATACCGATTATTGCACCTGAATAAACACCAAATATTCCAATTTTAAATACAATGCCTAATAAATAAGCAAAGAAAACGCTTAAGACCAATTCCCTTAAAATGGTTAAAGCCAAAGACTTGAATCCTGCACCTACACCTTGATAAACATAAGCGGCAGTTGCTCCAAATGGTATGAAAAGGTTATAGAAAACCATTATTCTAAGGACTTCAGCAGTTCTTGTAATCATTTGAGGATTTCCATTTATAAAATTGAAGTACTCTGAAATCGGATAAGCGAAAACAAAGAATATTGTGCAAATAATCAAGGTTATAAGAAAACTGACGAAAGTTGAATAATTAATTGTTGTCTTGAAGTTTTCAAAGTTTCTGGAACCATAAGCAATTCCTGAAACTGTTATGGTGGAAACTCCAATAGCTATGCATGGCAGAAATCCTATGGAAACGAATCTCCAAACGACTGTAAAGACAGCCACTTCCATTGTTCCTGCAGTAATCATTATCAAATAATTAAAGCAAATGGCTACAATTGAATAAATCACTTCTTCACAGCTTGCAGGCAAGCTAACAAGAAGAATTTCCTTATAGATCTCCAATTTTCTATGGTAATACTTTAAGCTTAACTTTATGAAAGTGTCTCTTTTAATCAAATACCAATAAAGCATCATAGCCAAGTTTACAAATGTTGACAAGACAGTGGCAATAGCTGCTCCTTTTATGCCCCAATTGAAATAATAAATGAAAATAGGGTCCATGATCATATTCAATATTGCATTGAAAACCAGAGGTACAGTAGCTCTTCTAATGTCCCCTTCTGCTCTGAAAAGACTTGAAACCACAGCAGGAAAGAGTATGATATAACTGGTCAGGAATATGATTATTCCATAATCCATTGCATAATCAATTACTTCTCCAGCACCGAAAAGAGTAAGCAAATCCTTTAAAAAGAAAACACCAATCAACAAAATAAGAATAGATACTATTGATGATATTATGATACTGTGAATGGCTGCATTATTTGATTCTTCATATTGCTTAGCGCCAATCAATCGTGAAATCAAGGAATTTGCACCTGCACCAATCCCAACACCAAAACCAATGATCACCAAGTATAATGGGGACATGAATCCCAAAGCAGCAAGTGGTTCAGAACCAAGGCCGCTAACCCACATGCTGTCAATCAAGTTATTTGCAAACATTAAAAGCATAGACAATATTGTTGGATAAGCCAATCTATTTATGGCTTTTTTAGGATCTCCTATTATAGATTCTATGTTTTTATTTGTTTGCATTTTAAACCTCAAATGTTAATTATCATAAAAAATAGGATTAAATGAAAATAATTTACTATCTACCATACATAGTAAACTAAAGATTAAACTAAAAAAATTATAAAATCAATTTAATGAATTTTAGCTATCACAGAAATGATACGAGTTAAGCTTCTATGCATTTTAATCTCATACCTTTCCAATAATTCGAACCCCACATCATTGAGGAGTGAATCGATATCCAATGAATGGGGACTAGCCATAACTAAAAGTGCATCTTTCTTCATACTGTGCTCGATTGATTGAAGGAATTCAGAGAAAATTCCAGAAGCCCCTTCACCACAGGTTGTTGTAGAGATTCCATATG
>JAFRCZ010000174.1 GCA_017404125.1 Methanobrevibacter sp. | reverse complement strand
ATCCAAAGATGAATGGATTGATAGGGTTAGGGATACCACTTTTGAAAATCAAAAGATTATCAAGGAAGCAGTAGACCAATGTGAAGGAGTCTTCTTGCCAGTTTATCCATCAAGTGCTAACATGATGGAAATTGACTTATCAGGTGCAGGAATCGATCCTGAGGACATGTCTTCATATTTGATTGAGAAAAAGGTGTTCACCAGACAAGGTTCCTATACAAGTAATACCTTTGGTCATAACTACTTGAGAGTAAGCTATTCAATTGACCCGGAAAAAGTCAAGGTATTTGCTCGTGAATTTGTACTTGCTGTTGAAGCTTTAAGAACTAAATAATTTTTTTATTTAGTTTATTATTTCTTTTTTTATTAATTTTTATAATTTTTTATAAAATGTTTATTTTATCTTATTTTTTAATTTAATCAATTTTAAACTATTTTTTCACACTTTTCATGTAATTTCATGTAATATAATTCGCATAGTATAAAACTTTAAAAAAAGTTAAAAAAATATTTAATTAATATCTTTTTTATTAAAGTATCTAATTCCTAATACTGTAAAAATGATAAATAGAAATGCATCAATTTTTATAGATTCCCTCATATCTAAACTTTTCATTGAAGTTAATTGTGCTGTTTGTCCATATGGATTCAAATCAAATAGGAATTGGATTGAGAGATTATTATCAGCCATCAACATTCCATTCATGATTAAAGCCGCAATCAACAGTATGAATGCAAGTCCCATATTTATGATAATTGCTCTTGATTTTTTCCCAACTACTATTGAGACAAAATAGAATATTCCTACGAACACAAGCATTATGAAAATTCCAAATATGAAATATAAAACATAATCCAAAATAGAGATATTTATTGAAAATAGGAAATATGAAACAATCAAAGTAAATAAAGCAGTTATAAGATAGACTATTAATGATGCAATCAAGTTTGATAGCAAACCAGTAAGATATATTTCTCTACGATTGTTATTGGCAATGATCTTGTTTTTAATGAATCCGTCATCGAATTCTTCAGATACAAAAACGCTGATTAACACTGAAATTACAATTCCATACATTACCATTGGCAAGAAAACAACCCTGTTGATTCCAACAGTATATGACATTGCTGTCTTCTGCATAAGAATAAATCCAATTGAGAATATGATCATGAAAAAGCAAGCTAAATACAGCCATTTTTCATGAAAAATCTTGTACAATTCAGCTTTAAGAATTCTATTTGTCATCTTCATCCATCAACCTTATAAAAAATTCTTCTAAACTAGTTTCAACATTAAAGCATTTTGTAACAATGCAACCATAGCTATTGAGCTTGATTATCAAATCAGTTATTGTGTCATTGGAAAAGACATTCATTTTAAAGTCATCTGCTTCCTCATATGGAATTTTCAAATCTTCCATTGCCCTTTTGAATGAATCTATATCATTAACTTCCAATTGGACATATCCTTTATTGGCATTTGAGAATTCCTCACTTGTCATTTCGGATATGATTTCTCCATGGTTAATAAAAATAAAATCAGTAGCTATTTTTTCAAGTTCATAAAGAAGATGGCTTGAAATTAAAAAAGTCACGCCATCATTATTTAATTTTAAAATTAGACTTCTCAGACTAATGATTCCTTGCGGATCCAATCCATTCATCGGTTCATCTAAAATGATTAATTCAGGATTTCCAACAAGCATCATTGCAATTGCAAGCTTCTGTTTCATTCCTAATGAAAAATGCTTTACTTTTTTATTGTTTGTATCTTCAAGTCCAACATATTCAAGGAAATCATTTGGGTTGAATTCATCTTCAAGCCCATATAAAATCAATTGTTGTGTAATGTTTTGGCTTGCATTCAGTTCATAAAATAAGGCAGGCTCTTCAATCAGCCCACTAAAGACATTAGCATTAACATTAACTTGGCCGGAATTTGCATTTTGCAGTGATGTGATGATTCTTAGAAGTGTTGTTTTCCCTGCACCATTTGGTCCAACAAGACCGCAAATTGAGCCTTTAGGAATGTTGATTGTAACTCCATTTAAAACATAGTTCTTATCGAATTTTTTAGAAATATTTTCTATGGAAACAATATTATTCATAAAAATCACCACTTGCCAAGTAAATGATATTTCATTTTTAATAATTTTTATTGCACTATATTTTTTAGTCTTTTAAGTAGTAATACTCACCTTGCTCTTTCTGTTCTCTGTCAAGGTAAGAGTCATATTTATTCACTCTAGGACGTTTGGTTTCCTTATCTCTTCTAAAGGTAATGTCCAAGTCTCCCAAGAACTGGTTCATGCTT
>JAFRCZ010000173.1 GCA_017404125.1 Methanobrevibacter sp. | reverse complement strand
TAAAAAATATAAATTTATCTTAAAAAATACCATGCTCATAATTAAATATAAAAAATATTAAAATAAAAATTATATTAGTTAACAATGAATAAATATTAAAATTAAAATGAAAATAATGATCGTGATTTAAATGGTTAAAGGAAACAAGGATAGATTTGTACTGGAATTAGGGAATGATGGAAATGGAGAACCTAAAACCTTAAGTGCTGAAGAGACATTGCAACAAATGAGAAGAGGTTTTAATAACGGATCAATTACCTTTGAATATCCATTCCTATGGCAGGAAATAAAAAGTGAAGAAGAGGATGAATTCACAGACATTGTACTATTAAACAAAAACAGCAATTCAATTGTAAAGGTATCTACACAGCCATGTTTAGCAAATACCATTGATGAATTAAAGGAAATTGTTGAAACAGAACTCAAATCAAATGAATGTGATATACAGCAATCAGGAATGGAATCATTTGACAACTATGGAATCTGGGATATAATCTATATTACAAAAGAAGGATTGGAAGTAGAGCAATATGCCATTTTAAAGGACAACAATTTATATTCCCTTGAATTGTATACCAAAAACAATAGGGATCAAGTAGCTGTAAAGGCTTTTGTAGAGCTTATCCAAACATTCAAGATATTAAAGCCAGTTTATAAAATAGATGGAGACTCATATGAAAAAATATGATTCTTCATTTGAAAATAGAATAATTAAAAATAGAAAAATAAAATAAAAAAATAGAATTTAAGAAAAGAAAAATTAAAAAAATAAAAAAGAAAAGATTAGAAATTATTTATCTGCAAGAGTCCAATAACATCTTTTTGGAGAGACAATAGTTTCATCTTTCTTTAATTCTTTCATGATTTTATCGACTTCTTTCTTTTCTACACCAGAAAGTTCACTTACTTTTTTAGCGTTTAAAGGTTCTTCTGAATTTTTAAATGCTTCAATTACTTTATCTTTATCAGACATTTTATCACCATTTTAATTTAATATAAATTAATTTTTTAATTAATTTTATAATAATGACTTTTAATTAATTTAATAATATGAAAGTTACCATCCCTTTGGATAGATTCCAGTATCCATAAAGACCTTATTTGTATCAACAACAAGTCCGGAATCTGCATTCATGATCTCTTGTGATGAAAACATGGAAGTTCCTGCAGCTACCAATTCTCCTTTTAAGGACTTGATTGCAACAAGATTTCCCTTTTGAATATCTTTTGATAATTTGGCTATTCCTCCAGCTCCAAGCTTTGCCCCTTGGCAAATGGCTTCAACAGCAGAATCCTTTATGAATATCTGCGGAAGGTGAGAGCTTGCCACCTCCATTGGCTGAATAGCTTTTCTAATGTATGATTCATCACCATCTTCAATGTAAAAATGATAAGCATCTGTAAGGTCATGCAAGTTTACTAGGTCATTGTTTCGCTCATCAAATGGACCTACCCTTGTTCTTCTAAGCTCAGCCATATGAGCTCCGCATCCTAAAGCTTCACCGATATCATGACAATATGTTCTTACATATGTTCCAGCTTCACAACCTATTCTAAATAAAACATCCTTTCCTTCAATTTCATAAATGGTAGAGTAATAAATGTTTCTTACCCTTAATTCACGTTTGACCGCTGATTTAACAGGTGGTGTTTGGTATATCTTACCTGTAAATTCATCAAAGATTGCTTTTATTTGATCTTCATCAATATCTTTGTGCAATGTCATAAGACATACATATTCCTTACCTGCAGGAAGGAGAAGTTGACTTACTCTTGTTGCATTGTCAATGCCTATTGGCAAGACGCCAGTCACTTTAGGGTCAAGTGTTCCACCATGCCCAGTCTTTTTGCAGTTTAAGATTCTTTTTACCCAAGAGTCCACTTCATGGGAAGTTGGGCCAGATGGCTTGTCCAAATTGATTATACCTTTAGCTATATGCTCTTCTATAGGCCTTTCATATGGATTGCAACCGTATTCTGGATTGGTTTCCACATTTGATTTGATTAAGTAATCTTCCATAGTTCTTTCTCCAATAGCTAAAAGTTTTTAAAATAAGAATTTTTTAATATAAGTTTTTATATTATAGAATAAGATTTTTATAATAAATAAATTTAATTAATGATTTGAAAATAAATTAATTATATTCGAAAATAAAGTTTTTTATTAAAAAAATCATTTTACAAAAAACTATAAAAAATAATGATTACAAATAATTAAATTAGGTATAAGAAATGGAGAAATATTATGGTTGATGAAAAATCCAAAATTGAAAATGAATCAAATCGTATGAGCAAAACTGAATATTATCTTGAAATTGCTCTTGCTGTATCAAAAAGAAGCACATGTTTAAAAAGACGCTATGGAGCAGTAATCGTTAACAATGATGAGATTATCAGTACAGGTTATAACGGAAATCCAAGAGGAGAACAGAATTGCTGTGACAGAGGAACCTGTCAAAGAATGGATCTTCCCTCCAATACAGGAAACTATAATGACTGTTTCTCAGTTCATGCAGAACAGAATGCAATGATCTCTGCAAGAAGGAAAGACATGCTTGGAGCAACCATTTATCTAGCTGGAGAAAAGTCTGTTGATGGAAATTGGGTAGAATTACTAGATGCAGAACCTTGCCCAATATGCTTTAGAATGATAAAAAACTCTGGAATTGAAAAAATAATCAGTAAAGGTGTTTTTATTCATTTATAATTTTAAAATAATAACCTGAAAAATAAAAACACCTAAATCTTACCACTTTAAAAAAAAAAATAACAAAACTATAAAAAAAGAGATAGTTAAAAAAAGACTATTTGATTTCTGGATAGAAATCTATATCATATCCTAATTTTTTCATAATCATTAACTCATCTCTTGCATCTACAATTGCATTATGAGATTCACAATAATCTTTTTTTCCTAATATGCGAAGCATTGGCTCAACGCCATATCCTCTTCTTAATCTACCAGTCTGGCAACATGGCAAATGATTAGGAATATGTGGATTATGCTGCTTATAAGCCGCAACTTTCATTATGTCTCTCCAGCAGAAGTCAGAAAGTTCAGGCAAATGCCTTTTATCAAAAGAAGCATTATAAGCGAATAGGTCATCAACACCATTTGAATTAAGCAAGTC
>JAFRCZ010000172.1 GCA_017404125.1 Methanobrevibacter sp. | reverse complement strand
GAGGAAGCGGAAAATGCTGGAGCTACTGTAATAAGTCACATAATGAATGAAGGTAAAGGCTCAGCTATTAAAACAGGTTTTAAATACTCTCATGGGGATATTGTAGCTTTTATTGATGCAGATGTTTCAAACTTTACACCAACTAAAATTGACAAGATAATCAAGCCTATTTTAGAGGATAGGGCTGACATTACCAAAACCAAGTTTGCAAGGGAAAGCGGCCGTGTAACAGAACTTACAGCAAAGCCATTGTTAGGCTTTTTCTTCCCGGAACTTAATTATGAACAGCCTTTAAGCGGCCAATTTGCAGGTAAACGTTCTGCATTGAATAAGATTAAATTTGAAAAAGACTACGGTGTGGATGTTGGTATCGTGCTTGATGCTGATGTTCACGGTATCAAGATTTTAGAAGTTGATATAGGAGATATTTGCCATGACATGTCTCCTCTTGCCGATTTAAACAAAATGGCTAATGAAGTGGTCAGAACCATCATTGACAGAGCGGTAGAATACGGTCGTGTAACAATGATGGATAAGTTAGGCCACTATATCAGAATGGCTATTATGGGATTGTCCTTAATAATTTTAGGACTTTTCATGATTTTCTTTGTACCATTCATTCCTGTTTTTGTTTCTGTATTTGTTGCATTTATTGGTATAGTATTGACAGTTCTTTACATTATAAGAATCATCAGAAGGTCCATACCTATTCTAAAGAAAAGCAATACCAGGGCATCTTTACAGTCATTTGTCAGAATGCACTTTCCAGTAATTATTTCAGGGTTGATTCTGATTTTAATGCTTTCCACATTTTTATCTGCAGCTACCTTTAATGATGGAAAACTCTCTGTAGAGCTTACTTCCAGAAACTTTGTTTACGCTCCATCTGACAATAACCATCAGACAATTTCAGTTAGAGGGCCATATACTATAGACAGTGCTTTAGAGAATGAAACAGATTTATTAAGAGTTCCTCGTGATGCTTTAAATACGCTGGAAATGTCTGAAAATGATACGATGATTATAGATGGCAGATCATATGATGTAAATGGCACAAGAGAAGGGGATTCAGTAGACACATTCAGATTGCCATCAAAAGTAAAACGTGCATTGGATGTAGAGGATGGTGAGATTATACCAAACAGCCATTTAGCTGAAGTTTTCCAAAAAACAATAGTCAAGCACAACATTCAATTCAACAATTTAAGCGATGAGCTGGAAGGATTTGTGGAATTTGAAATAAGTCCAAAGTCTAAAAATGCAACTTTCTTCAATCTGACTTTGGATAATGAATCCATTTTATCATCAGTTGGAAACTTTGAAAAGGATTCCAGATATTCAATTTTATATGATGGCAACATCATGTGCACATTTAGTTATGAGGATATTAAAAATGGCAACATGACTTTCACTTTTGCAGGAAAAGAAGGAAATATAGAATTTGAGAATAGAAACAGCACATCTCTTAGAAATTATGTTTCAAGTGATAGGGATTCATTTGTTCAGCTAACATCACTTCAATGAATTAAAAATATTTTTAATCAAGCATTAAAATGCTTAATTAATTATTACTTATTTATTACGATCAATTATTTATTACATTCAATTAATTTTTTATTTGTTTAGGGATTATGATGGAAATTACAGGAATAGTTACAACAGGATTGGGAAAGGCAGCATATTTTTTAGGTCAGGATTTCTATAAGAATCAATTCAGGGAAAAATGCGGCTTCACTCCATTTCCAGGAACATTGAATCTTATTGTAGAAGAGGATAAATTGGATGATATAAGATTAATGAAAAACAGCTGCAAGAATATCATAAAGCCGGATCAAGGCTTTGGTGCAGTAAGGTATATTCATGCTCATTTAAACAAAAACATTGAAGGAGCTATTGTATTTCCAGATAAGACCACTCATGATGAGAATTATTTGGAATTCATATCAAAGGACAAATTAAGGGACAAATACAATTTTAAAGATGGAGATGAGGTTGTTTTAACTATTGATATTTAATTTTTATATCAGATGATTTACTTATTTTTTATATTTATTTGGATTGAATAGCTTAAATTTTGTATTGAGGGGGTAATATGAAAAAATGTGTTCAATGTGGAAAGGAAAACGTTGATGAAGCTATTTATTGTGCTGATTGCGGTGCAAAATTAGACACTGTTTATAACAGTTCCACCACTTCAAGTGCATCAACAGCGGGCAATTCTTTAAATTATTCTTCTAATCAAACAAGCAATCAAGCAAATAATGAAGGGCCAGATAAATTAAAGATCTGCTGTTGCTATGTACCTATAGTCCTATTTGTTCTTTTTTTAGCAGCTGCATTAATTTATGCCGGATTTGCTGAAAGTTTTGGAACATACTATCCTGATGATTTTAATTATTTGGACTCAAATGCCGATGGCAAGCTAACCTTTGATGAAATTACAGAAGTGAACTGGGTCTATTTAGATAATTCAACACTTAAAAGATTCTTTGATGGTGCTGATCTTAATCATAACGGTTATTTGAAGGGTCACGAATTTGATTTCTTTGGAGATGATGTAGTAAGGTATGCAGAGTCTTCCGAAGACACCAGTTCCAGTAATGATAAGTATAAATATTCATCATCTTCCTCATCTTCAAGTTCTAGCCATGGCCGTGATTACAGTTCTGGAAATTCCAAAGCGACAAATAGTCTCAACAATAAGGAATTTGATAGGTCAGAAGGATATGTCTTGACCTGTCCATACTGTGGAAGTGAATCAGTATATGAAACCGGAGGGCATTACAGATGTGCTGAATGTGGCAGTAACATTTACAATCCAGACGATTTGGAATTAGGATATTGGGAAGGATATATGGAGTTATTGGCTCCAGTATCGTTAACTATTAATTAAAAAATAAACATATTATTATTCAAATATGTAGAAAAAAGGGGATTTTATGTCAAGTTTAGAGGATATGATTAACACATTCAATGAAATGGGCACTGTTAAAAAGATCATAGTTGGATGCTGTGCCGTTTATTTGATTTTAATGATAATAACTCTTTTAGGCCATGCAATTTTAGGAATTCCACTTGATTCATATACAGAGGAATCACAAACCAAATATATGGATTTTGAAGTATTGGATTTAGATGGCAATGGGGGCTTAAGTTTCGATGAAGTGAATGACTATGACCATAATTCAGAGTATTACATTTCTCAAGCTGAGCTGGAGGAGATATTCGATCGATGCGATAAAAATGACAATGGCTATCTTATCGGTGCAGAGTATGATAATTATGTTTATAGGGTAAAAAGTTACCTTAAGGATTTAAAGCAACAAGAGGAAAAAGCTAAAAGGGAAGCTCAAGAGAAAGCAAAAAGCTCTTCATCTTCATCATCCTCTAATTACAATCCATTTGCATTAAGAAGCGGAAGTTCTAGTGATGGTGATGGAGCTGAAACATGTCCTTACTGTGGCAGTGAGGCGATTTATCATTCTGGCAATGGTTATAGATGCGGTGAATGTGGAAATTATATATCCAATCCAGATGACTTGAATCTAAATTACGAAGAAGGGTATTATGAAATGATACTACCTTCTGTTATTTATTCGATAAAATAAGTTTAAAATAGTAAATTTAAATATTTACTATTTCTTTTTTTTAAAAAAACACATTTTTCTAGTAATTTTTAACAATTTATTTTTTAAAATAATCAACTTTTATTATTCATACTTTTTCAATAACTCTCTGTAATTGCCTATTTGCAATTCAAGACTGGTTATGGTAGCATTATTGTCTTTAGCTATTTGTTTTGCAGACTCAATCATCTCTTCAATTGTCTTATCCTGCTTTTCTATGATTGAATCTTTTTGTGAGAGAAGATTGTCATAAGTTTTTGTAATTTTCTTCAATTGCAATTCCAAATTGTCAGTATTGCTTTTAACCTGCTCCTTATAATCATTGATTAAGGTTCTAAGATAGTTGATTTGATCCTGCTTATCATCAATTATTGCTATTTTTTCATTGATCTTTTTCTCTAAATCATCCATCTCTTTCATTCTGGACTTTTCATAATTGATTTCATTCTTCAACTTCAAATCAACTTTTTCCTTTTCAAACTTATATTTCATGAGGGCATTGTTGAGCTTGTTTATCTTTTCATCCTTTTCATCTATTTTTTGACTGTATTCATCAATTTCAACGGTTTTCAATTCTAGATCATTTCTAATGTCTTCTATCTTTTCATCCTTTAGGGACAATTCATATTCCAATTCCTGAATCTCTTCCTTTTTGATTTCAAGCTCTTCTTTCAATTTGCTGATTTCATTGATTAGCTTTTTATTCTGATTGGAATTATTGTTCCTTTTTTTATTTTTAGAATTGCTGTTTTGTTTTTTTGATGAATTATCAGTCATTTCAAGCCCTCATTAATAATTAAAAAATAGTTGATATGAAATTAAATTATAAAAAAAGTAAAAAAAGTAAATAATAGCTATTAGCTATTATCAAAATATTTTCATTTATTTAGCATACTCAAATGCAGCCATTGCCTTAACAATCTTTGCATCATCTTGAGGTTTTGCCTGCAATTGCAATCCTACAGGAATGCCATCCACTTCACCAGCTTTTACGCTAGCTGCTGGACTACCTGCCAAGTTAGCGATTACAGTAAGCACATCGTATGCATACATTTCCATAGGCTCTAATTCCTCACCTAATTTATGTGGCAATTTAGGTACGGTAGGGCCTACAATCAAGTCAACGCCTTCAAGCATTTCATTGATTTCATTTCTAATTACAGTCCTTGCCTGAAGCGCTTTTTGATAGTATTTGCCGCTGAATTCTTTCTGTGAAATGTATGAACCCATTTGGATTCTTCTAAGTACCTCTTCACCGCATACCTCTTCAATTCTGGAACCATATTTTCTTCCATCGTATTTTCTGGTTGCAGAGAAGAATTCCACATAGTTAATGAGATAATATGTAGGAAGACAGATATCGATGTAATTGAAGCTCAATTCAACAACTTCTGCACCTAATTCCTCAAGCTTAGCTACAGATTCATCGACAATTGCATTGATTTCATCATTGGTAACTTCCTTGAATTGCTTACAGGTTGCTATTTTCATGCCTTCAAGAGGCTTTTCACAGCCTTTGACATTTTCAGCTATTTCAGTGAAGTTAGGAGCATCCCATTTCAATGTGGTACATTCGGTTGGGTCATATCCGATGATGGTGTCAAGCGCAAGGGTAATTCCAGTGATGTCACGAGACATAGGGCCGATTTGGTCTAGACTCATTGACAAGTCAAGCAATCCTTGTCTTGAAACTGCACCATAGGTTGGTTTCATACCAAGAACTCCACAGTGGGAAGATGGGTTTCTGATTGATCCGCCAGTATCGGAACCGATTGCAATGTCACACATTTCCGCTGCCACTGCTGCTGCACTTCCACCGCTTGAACCGCCAGGGATTCTTCCAGGTGCTGCTGGGTTGTTTACTGGTCCATAATATGAGGTTTCAGTTGAACTTCCTGCTGCGAATTCATCCATGTTGTTGATTCCGATGATGATTCCATCCTCTGCCTTGATCTTTTTAACTACAGTTGCATCATAGCTTCCAATATAGTC
>JAFRCZ010000171.1 GCA_017404125.1 Methanobrevibacter sp. | reverse complement strand
GAGAAGAAAGAAAAGAAAACCGTCAAAGGATTAAGGAAATCTATGAGGTTGCTAAGAAATATAATGTGTCCGAGCTGATTTCAGAATCAAGAAAACCTAAAGACCCTTCTCAAGGGGAATATGATGATGAATTGGATGCTTCTGGTATCAGACTTGCTTTGGAAGAGTTAGGTCCTGCTTATGTCAAGTTAGGTCAGCTTTTATGTACAAGACCGGACCTTGTCGGAAATGATATTGCAGAGGAACTTACAAAGCTTAGGGACAACACTCCTGTCACCCCATTTGAGGAAATCAAGGAAGTGATTGAAACTGAACTTGGCCAGCCATTGGATGAAGTGTACTCTGAATTTGAAGAGGAACCACTCGGTTCTGCATCAATCGGACAGGTTTACAAAGCCACATTGAAGGAAAGTGGTGAAAAGGTAGCTGTAAAGGTTCAAAAGCCAGGTTCATATGAGATTGTCGCAGCTGATGTAAGGATAATGGTCAACTTGGCTGAAAAGGCAGACAAGTACATTACAAAAACAAGAACATTCAATTTGCCTGCAATCGTAAGGGAATTTGAAAGGTCTATCTTCAAGGAACTTGACTATATGGAAGAGGTCATGAACATTCAAAAGATTACCAAAAACTTTGAAGGCCATGATTATGTAAAATATCCTAAGGTATATCCTAAGTTATGTACCAATAGGCTTATCAATATGGAACTTGTTCAAGGGTATAATGTCACTGAGTTGTATGACAATGAGATTGACGGAATATCTGGAAAACAAATTGCAAATGACATTGTCGAATCCTATTTCAAGCAATTGATGCTTGATGGATTTTTCCATGCAGACCCTCACCCAGGTAACATGATTATAGATGCGGAAGAGAAAAAGCTCTGCTACCTTGATTTAGGTATGATGGGAATATTGAATGAAACTTTCCGTAGTGACTTGGCTCAATTGATATTGCTGCTTTTAGGCGGAAATGCAAACAGTCTTGTCAAGCAATTGATTTATATGAAAATCATCACTCCAGAGCAGGATACTGAAGAGTTGAGAATGGATATTGAAGATTTGGTAAATCGTTATATAGGTGCTGATTTGGATCAAATGGATGGTGTTTTGGAAAAATTAATCAATACAATGATCAAGCATGGAGTAACACTTCCAAGAGAGTTCGTCATGATTGGAAGAGGAGTTGCACTTATTGAGGATATAGGATATAATCTGGATAAGGACTTCAATATTGGAGAGGCACTTCAAAGATTCTCCAAAAAATTAGTTGTCAATAAGTTCAACCCTGTAAATGTTGCAAAAGGAAGCTATGACTATCTTTTGGATGTTGAACATTTAATGAAGGATTTACCTGATAGAATCAACTCCACCCTTACAAAAGTGGAAAAAGGTGAAATCAAGGTTAATTTGGAACTTAAAGGATTGACTGAACTTAAGAATCAGCTTTCAGCATCACTCATAATATCTGCACTTATCATAGGTTCATCATTGGCTATCCTATCAAACAGCGGACCAAAAATGTGGGACACTTCTGCAATTGGTCTATTCGGATTCCTATTAAGTGCAGTTTTAGGATTTTACATAGTTTTAAAATACATTATACTTGATAACTAGATTTTATAAAGATTTTATGAATTTTTATTCAGGATTGATTAAATAAATTCTATAAAGGAGGATTTAATATGGGAATTAAAAGCGCAGCAAAAAAAGTTGGAAAAGCAATAATCTTCATGAAGCTCTTTGAAGACATAAAAGATAATAAAGAGCCAATAGAAGCAGATATTGCAAAATTGAAAGAAATCATTGAAGAATGGAAAGCAGAAGCTCCAGAAGACAAGACAGCTATTTTGGCTTCAATTTTGGTAAAGGCTCAAGAGGGCAATGTTGAAGATGCTAAAGCAGAATTTGAACAGGCTAAAGCTGAATACCATGCTGAAGATGAAGACATTCTTCCATGGTTTGAAAACCAAATTGAAATCATTGAAGCTGAAAAAGAAGCAGAAGCAGAAGAATAATTTATTTTTAAATTATTTTTCTTCTATTTTTTCTTTTTTTATTTTTTAATTATTTTTTTAATATTTTTCAATTAATTTTTTCACTAATTTTTTATTTTTAAATCTTTTTTTAATTAATTTTCAAAGCCCTTTCATAAGTTTTGATCTTTTAAAAATAGCTATTTTTAATATGTAAATTAAATTTTGAAAAAAAAGAAATTAAAATGCCTTAATTCAATAAGGCATCTCTTGTTTTAATTTTAAAATTAATTTTAAATTATCTTTTGACTTTTACAGTTCTTTTAATGCTGTATTTAAGATAAGACATTTTTACAGTGTATTTTTTACCTACTTTAAGCTTTTTAAGCACGCTTTTTTTGATTATGACTTTTGCAATTCCTTTTGAGTTGGTTTTAGCATAATAATTTTTGCCTCTAAATCTGAATTTGATCTTTTTGTTTTTAAGCAATGCTTTTCCTTTAGTAAGCTTTACAGTTAAAGTGAGTTTTTTAGCAGATTTTTTCACTGTTTTGTTTTTTGAAGTCAATTTAATGTAATTGTAAATGCAGTTTGAACAGGTTCCACCTAATACATCCCTGCCTGATGAACTTGCCTTATTTGCAATGAAATTGCATTTATTCACTTTCAAGCGTTTCTTGTCAGATGCAAGATTTAAAAATCCGTATATTGCTCCACCT
>JAFRCZ010000170.1 GCA_017404125.1 Methanobrevibacter sp. | reverse complement strand
TTAATTCATTAAAATAAAGTTTCCTATTTAATTTTATAAATATTAAAATTTTGAAAATAGGTATAAAAAATGAAAAATATGAAATGTAAAAAAATAGTTAATAAAAAAACGAAAAATAGAAAAAACTTAAAAAAAAATTAAGTCGTTTTGGAATGAAAATTTAATTTTGAGCTTCCTCTTCTAAAACTTCTTTCTCCTCTTCCTCATCTAAGACTTCAAGATAAGCTTCCTCTTTTAAGTCCTCATCAACCTCTACTTCAAGAACTGCTTCCTCTTCATCTTCAGATGTCTCATCCCCAATTATATCAGAAACATCACTGATTAAAACGTCTTCCTTGGATAATTCCTCAAGCATTTTCTTTTCTTCTTCAGAAATCTCTTCATCAGAACTACTTTCCGTTTCAACAAGTTCAAAGGATTTATCTAAAACATTAGTTCCATACATCATAAGGAAAATCAAACCTAAAAATGTTGTCATCCAAAATGAAATCAACCTTTCAACAACAGTTGCTGCCGCACTTATGGATGCTGTAATTCCTGCAGAAGCATAGAAGAGGATCATTATACCATCTACAGCACCAAGTCCTCCAGGAAGCAGTGGAATCATACCAACAAATGATGCTAAAATAAACACTTCCCCAATAAGAACTGGAGAAACATTGGCCCCGAAGGCTAAAAATACAACATAAACCCTTAAGATTTCAAAAATCCAAATTACAAAAGATAAAGGCAATGCATAATATAGAATGTCCTTATCCCTAATCAATGAATTCATTCTAGCCTGGAAACTTATTACTGCTTCAACAATTCTCTTTTCAGTATCTTCATTGAAGTTTTTATAAAATCTGCGAAGAAGCTTTATAATCCATGCAGTTAACTTTACTCCAAAAGCTTCATTAATGCAGACATAAAGCAATAAAATTACTGCTGCAGTAATTCCACCGACACAAAGAATCAGCAAAACGATTAAACTAATATCCAATGAAAAAGTAAGGATGATACCGATAATTGTTAAAATAGCAAGTAGGACAAATGGAAATGTATCTAAAGCCCTATCTGCAATCACAGTAGCGAAGGTATCTTCAAATTTATAATGCCCTTCTTTTGATAATAGATAAGCCCTTACAGGCTCTCCACCACCACGACCGCTTAGAGTAATGTTATTTATAGCTAAACTTACCAAAACCATAGGAATTAATTTTTTTATTCCCAAATTCATATCAGCAGTCTTATTGATGATGCTCCATCTCCATGTGTATAAAAAATAAGTAAAAAATTGTAAGATAATAGCTAATAAAACAAACCATAGATTAGATAGTTTAAGCGCTTCAATGACATCATCTATACCAATGAAGTATATCATTGCAACCATTATCGCCAAACCAAATATTAAAAATATTATGAGCTTTTTATTTTTCATTTTATCAACTACTCTTATAATTATACTTTTCTAAAAATATACTCATATAAATAAGTTTCATTATAAAATAATATTAACAATTGAATATATAATAAATCTTTTATATAAAATTATATATTTAATTTAATATAGTTTGCAAATATAAAAACTAAACCATAATAATATTTAAATACATAAACAATATAATCATATTTGTATGAAAAGGAAATATATTACTAAAGCGGATATGTTGATTGTACTCCATTATATTGGATACATCATGCAAGGATTAGGTGTTGTATTATTGGCGCCTATTTTAGTTGCATTGATTTATAGAGAGTACATAAATGTCGCTGCTTTTTTGATTCCATGTTTTATCTCATTTGCTTTAGGAACTATTTTTACCAAAAAACTCAAGCATTACCAAAAACTTAGGCTAAAGCATGGAATGTTAATATCCTCCTTTGCATGGTTATGGGCTTCACTTATTGGAGCTGCAATCATGGCCATTTCATTAGATATCCACTTCGTTGATGCGCTCTTTGAAAATATGTCTGCATGGACAGGCAGTGGAATGACTTTTTTTGTGAATGTTGAAATCTTGCCTAGATCTATCCTATTCTTAAGAAGCTTGGAACAGTGGATAGGGGGATTGGGAATTGTAATCATATTTATCGGAATATTAATCAGAGCAGGTACTGCTGCATCCAGACTATACAAATCAGAAGCCAGAGAAGAAAAAATCAAACCAAACATTACAAACACTCTAAGAAAAGCTTTAGAAATTTATTTAATCTATACAGCTGCAGGAATACTTCTTTTTATATTGGCAGGGCTTCCAATTTTTGATGCAATCAATCTTACATTTACCAGCATTTCCACTGGAGGAATGTCAATTAAAAATGCAAATGTTGGATTTTACCAAGACAGCTTAGTTTATATAATTACTATGGTTTTAATGATTTTAGGAGCAACAAGCTTTTCTGTCCATTATAATATTGTTAAGACAAAGGGAAAATCTGTTTATAGGGATGTCCAATTCCAATTAATGATTGTTCTAATCGCAATAGCAAGCGTGTTTATTTTAGTTACAAATAAAATGGTGCCGATAGAAGAATTGTTTACCATAGTTTCTGCAATTACAACTACTGGAGCTAATGTAGTGCCTCCTTATGAGCTTGCTACCTGGAGCGGTTCTTCACTCATTATATTAATGGTCTTAATGCTGATTGGCGGTTCTTCCGGATCCACCAGTGGAGGTTTAAAGCTTATTAGGATTTTTACAGTGATGAAGGGAATGAATTTAACCGTTACTAATTTAGTTTCACCGGAAGGAAGAGTGGTCAGTACAAGAATTGGCGGAAAGAAAATTAATGAAAGGGAAATTAAAGAGGCATCTGCATACATATCAATATTCTTTATATTCCTAATGTTTGGATGGATAGTGATGACATTGTATGGATATGATCCGTTCACTGCATTATTTGATATCATTTCCTTACAAACCAATAATGGATTAAGTACTGGCATCGTATTTGGAGGACTTCCAATTCCTGTAAAGCTAATATTGATTTTCCTAATGTGGATTGGCAGATTGGAAATTATCCCTGTTTTAGTGTTGTTCAGAACAATTGGTGGATTAATCACATCTAAAAGGTAATTTAATCCTTGAAAAAAACGATAAATGTATAAAAAAACAATTACCATACCCCCATCAATATGCCATAAAAATACAATTTTATTCATTGTTTTAATAAATGAAAACTAATTTTACGAAAGATTTATAAGTATAAATTAAGATATTAAAAGTATTAATTTTTATAAAATTTTTTAAAGAAATAAAAAAAATATTTATAAGGATTTTAATATTAAATTAATAATGATTATAATAATTGATAATAAAATAATTAATGGTTATAATAATGATAATAAATTATAGAAATCAATTAAATTAATAAATGAATTTAGGTGTTTGTTATGTATATTGTGATTATGGGCGGAGGTCGTGTAGGGCTTTCCCTTGCAGACCGTTTAATCATTCATGGTTATGATGTAACAATTATTGAAAGCAATGATGACTTATGTGATCATGCTTCAGAAGAATTGGATGCTATGGTTATTTGCGGTAATGGAACCGATACAAAAACTTTAGAAGAAGCAAACATTGAAGAGGCAGATGTTTTTGTAGCTACTACCGGTAATGATGAATCCAACTTATTATCCTGTATTTTAGTAAAAGAATATACTGATGGAAAAATCATTGCAAGAGTAAGTAATCCAGACCACGAAGAAGCATTTAAAAAAGTTGGAATCGATAAGGTAATCAGTCCTGAAAGAACTGCTGCAGGATTCCTTGAAAAGGTCATTACAAGACCAAACGTAGCAGATTTAATGGCATTTGGTGCAGGTAATGCAGAGATTTTAGATATGACCATTAAAAATCCAAAAGTATTTGGAAAGAAAATTTCTGAATTCTCACCAACTAAAGATTACATTATCATATCCAAAAACAAAGGCAATCACGAGTTGGAAATACCATTGCCGGATGATATTTTAAACGAAGGTGATAAAATATCCATTCTTGTAAAAAGAAATGCCTTTGAAAAAGCAGAAAAGAAATTTATGGGTGCTGGAGGATTATTCGGATTTTAAATCCCCAATCCCCTATTTTTTATTAATGAAATAAACATTCGTAAATATTGAAACTAATTAGTTTTTGAATAAAAAAATGGGATAAAATAATAATTATCTTATTCCCATCATCATGCAAGACATTTTAATATGTTCCTTCCCATTATTTACCCATGGACCATGACCTGGAAGCAAGTATTCAACATCCAATTCTTTTAAACGCATTAAAGATTCTTTCATATCAATTGGACTTCCACCAATATCCATACGGCCAACTCCTCCATTTGCAAAGATTGTATCACCACAAATTAGAATCTCACCATCATATAATGAGATTCCTCCTTTGCTATGTCCTGGAGTGTGCAAGATTTTAAAATTAGCTATCTTATCCCCTTCTTCAAGTTCTATATCCACATCATGCCTTCTAACAATTGCACCAAATAAAGAGGAAACAGTCAATTCACTTTCAGGATCTCTCAATGCTACAGCATCTTCCTTATGAATAGCTATTTTTGCATCTGGGAAAAAGTCATTTCCACCAACATGGTCAAAATGGCAATGGGTATTCACAATCAATTCTATATCATCAGGTTCAATGCCTATTTCTCTGATTTGTGAAAATAAGTTTGATTTGCTCTGGCCGGTTCCAGCATCAACTAAAATATAATTATATTCACTCTCAGAATCGGTATTGTCGATTAAATAAGAATTGGAATCTGCCATGATTCCTTCAATACAATAAACATTATTGATTTTTTCCATAATATCACTTAAAAATTTTAGTAATTGAGAATAATTTAAAAATAATCATTATTTCATCATATTTCTTTTTTTAAAAAATAGTAAATAAATTTACCTAAAATAAGCTATAAAATAAGTAAAATTGAAAAAATCAAAAAATAAAAATAGTAATAAATTAAGTAAAAATGGGGTCACAGGGATTTGAACCCCGATCCTAGGATTTCTCTTGCCTCAGTACTCCAATTGGTCATCACATAACCAATGTATACTGATCATCAGACTACGCGTATTTCTTCAAAGACAACTGGAGTCC
>JAFRCZ010000169.1 GCA_017404125.1 Methanobrevibacter sp. | reverse complement strand
GCGTTAACGAATCCTTCTTTGTATAATTTACCAGTGGTTAAATCGTTGATAACAACTTCAGCTGGTGCAAACATTCCTTTGTCGATTTGGTAGAAGTCGAATCCTGCATCTTTAAACACGTCAAAGAATGGTTTACCATATCCATCAGCTGCAGAAGATGGTAATTGAGCTGCTACTGCTGCAATGTCATCTCCTTCTTCAGATTTGACATAGTAGTAAGTTCTTCCACCGAATAAAACTGCATCATTGGTTTTACCCATAGCTTTTAATCCATCTGGGTCAATAGGTGCAATTGGTGCAATACCTGCTGCATGTACAACTTTCTTAACATCGAATTTTAAGAATTCTAACATCTTGTAAGTACCGTTTTCAACTACTCTTCCTGCAATTTGGATAGATCCAACTAAGGAAGCGGTAGGAGCTACAAGCAAGAATACGTTTGCTACATCTACACCACATTCATCTGCAATGTATGCTGCTACATCTTCACCAGGCAATACATCAGCTTCTAAAGTTAAGATTGCGAGATCAGCTTCATCTTTGTAATCAATTTCTTCATAGGTTTCAGCTGGTTTTAAGGATAATGCTCTAGCTGGACCGGAACCTAAAGCAAAGAATTCACCTACAGAAACAGACCAACCTGCTTTTTGAGCACCTAAAGTGGAAATAGCTGGGAAATCAGTTTTTATCTTTACAGAAGGCAATGCGAATTTTTCAGATAAGTCTCCAGGAATGGAAATACCTACATCAGCTAATCCTCCAAGACATACTTTAGTATATAATTCACCTGCTTTAAAACTACCAGCGACATTTACACCACAGTCAATAACGGTTGCTCCGTTTCCTAATTTGGAAACAGCAATGTTAAGGTCGTCAGCTTTTTCAATCATTACATCTACAGTTTTTTTAGCTTCTAAATTGACACTAACCATAGTTTAACCTCAATTAAAATATATTTTAATTTATAATTAGTTTATTCAAATAAAAATAATTAAATTGATTTAAAAATATTGATTTAAATTGAATTTATTTATTGATAATGAATAAAATATTATAATGATATCTTTAATTAACTAACTATTTAAAATTTTATACATTGATTCAAATTTTAGAATTATTACTTCTATAAAATTTGGAACAATATGAATATTATAAAAACATAGCCTAAATTATATTCATAAATATGATATAAATTTTTTAATTTGTATAATTAAATATTAATTTTATTTTTTTACGTTAACTTATTTAAATGAGTTTAAATATACTATATAATAATCTATTTTTTAGGTGTTTTAAATGTCTAGATTATATGGTGAAAAAAAAGATATTAATCCTGATGATGTAAAAAATTTTTTTAGTGATAGGGCAAATCGTGATTTGGAAAGCGATTTATCTATTGTATTATTTCAGGAAAAAGAAAACTCAGAACAAAGACATATTGAAGAAAAAAAAATATTCCATGAACACATTAACGTTGATGGGAAAATCATTCTTGAAGTAGGGTGTGGAATTGGTCGTTGGGCTGAAGCATTACATGATAAATGCGAATCCTTTTTAGGAATTGATTATACAGAAGATTTAATTGAAATAGCTAAAAAATCATATGATTTTGATAATTGTAAGTTTCAAGTAATGTCTGCAACTGATATTAAAGCAGATACCCTATTAATTAAACCTCCCTTTGATGTAATTATTTTTAGTGGGGTTCTAATGTACATTAATGATGAGGATATCAAATTAGTTTTCAATGAACTTAATCGTATTTGTTCAGATGACAAAAAATTATTTATAATGGAACCTGTTTCTCGTATGGGTTCAAGATTAACTCTTAAAGATTTCTATTCCGAAGGTTTAGAAGCTGATTACAATGCAATATATAGAACTGAAGAAGAATATATGGACTTATTTGAAATTTTAAACTATAATAAAATATTTGCTGATGATATTTTTGAAGATTTGAGTAGTCATAGCGAAACTCATTATAAATATTTTGTGATTGAATGAAGGTGTTAATATGTTGAATTTTACTGTTGGCCCAGTAATGAGTAGTTCTGATGTTTTAAAGATTGGATGTGAACAAACTCCATACTTTAGAAATGAAGAATTTTCACAAGTTATGCTTGAGAATGAAAAATTAATAAAAGAATTTGTATATGCCAGTGCAGATTCCAGAGTTGTTTTTATCACTGGGTCTGGAACTGCAGCTATGGAAGCCACAGTAATGAACGTTTTCAATGAAAATGATAAAGTTTTAATTGTTAATGGTGGGGGATTCGGTCAACGTTTTGTAGACTTATGTAAACTTCATAATATCCCTCATGATCAAATTAAACTTGACTTTGGTCAAGATATCACTAAAGAAATTTTAGATGAGTATAGTAATCAAGGTTTCACTGGATTTTTGGTTAATATCTGTGAAACTAGTTCGTGCGTTTATTATAATTTAAATTTAATTTCTGAGTTTTGTAATAAAAATAATATCTTTTTGGTTGTAGATGCAATAAGTTCTTTTTTAGCTAATCCTTTAAACATGACAAAAGACAATATTGATGTATTCATTACAGGTTCTCAAAAAGCATTGGCTTGCCCTCCTGGAATTTCAATAATAGTTTTAGGGGAAAAAGCATTAGAACGGGTTATGAATAATGAATGCAAAAGTATGTATTTTGATTTAAAAGACATGTTAAATAATGGTGAAAGAGGCCAGACTCCATTCACTCCTGCAGTTACAATATTATTACAAATAAATGCAAGATTAAAAGAAATTAAAAATAATGGAGGGGTTGAAGAGGAAATTTTAAGGATTTCTGAGTTAGCTAATGATTTTAGATTAAGAATTCAAGATTTACCATTAGAAATTCGTTGCAAAAGTTTAGGAAATTCAGTTACTGGTGTGTATTGTATTAATTCAGAAGCAGATACTATTGTTGATGCTTTAAAAAATGAATATGGCATTTGGGTAAATCCTAATGGAGGAAAAGTTGGGAAGAAAATGTTTAGAGTAGGGCATATTGGGAATTTAACCATCAAAGATAATGACCAATTAATTGAAGCATTACACGATTTAAAACAAAGAGGAATATTAAAATGATTAAAGTAATTACATATGGAACTTATGATTTATTTCATTATGGACATCAAAGACTTCTTGAAAGAGCAAAAGCATTAGGTGATTATCTTATTGTTGGAGTCACAACTGATGATTTTGATAAAAAAAGGGGAAAAATTAATGTACAACAATCATTGATGGAAAGAATTGAATCTGTACGTGCAACAGGTCTTGCAGATGAAATAATTGTTGAAGAATATGAGGGCCAGAAAATTGATGATATTAAACGATTTGGAGTAGATATTTTTACTGTAGGTTCAGATTGGGTAGGTCATTTTGATTATTTAAATGAATATTGTGATGTTGTATATCTGCCACGTACTGAAGGTGTTTCAAGTTCTAATATTAGATCTAAAAAAAGGAATATCAATTTAGGCCTTGTTGGAGAGGGTAATGTTTTAAAAAAGTTCCATGATGAATCAAAATTAGTTAATGGCATTAAAGTTAATACCATTCTCACTGACAATGATTCTGAAAAAGAATGTTATAAAAATGAAAATCTAATTTTTTCTAAGGATTATGATGAATTATTAAAAATAGTCGATGCAGTATTTATTATATCACATCCATCTAAACATTATTCACAGATTAAAAAAGCTTTAAAACAAGGAAAGCATGTTTTATGTGAATCCCCAGTTGCATTAAATGAAAAAGAATTTGATGAATTGCAAAAATTAGCTATGGAAAATAATTTAATTTTAATGGATTCTATTAAAACTGCTTACTCAACTGCTTATAACAGATTATTGCTTTTGATGAAAGGGGGAAATATTGGAAACATTTATTCTATTGATGCTACATGTACCAGTTTAAGAGATTTTGATGATAATTCTTGGAATAGTATTAGTTCATGGGCACCAACTGCACTTTTACCTATTTTCCAAATTTTAGGCATAGATTATAAAAACAAAACTATAAATTCATTAACTTTAGATGAAAAACCAAACTTTGACTTATTTACAAAAATTGATTTCCAATATGATAATGCTGTTGCTTCAATAAAAGTTGCAAATAGTGTTAAATCAGAAGGGGAATTAATAATTTCTGGAACAGAAGGATATGCTTATGTACCCGCGCCATGGTGGAAGACAGATTATTTTGAATTAAGATATGAAAATTTAGAGGATAATCGGAAATATTTTTATCAATTGGATGGGGAGGGCATAAGATATGAACTTGTCGCATTTGCTAAATCAATAGAATTGGGCAAATATAATGGATATATTGACTATAATATTTCCAAAGCTATTTGTAAAATAATTGAAGATTTTGAAAATAAAGATGTGAATTTTATAAAAAGATATTGACGAGGGATTTAATTGGATAAGATTCTTAATGATAACGTTTTATCCCATCTTCAAGATGTTGAATTAATGATTTTAAAAGATTTCGTTAAGATTTGTGAAGATAATAACATTGAATATTACTTGATTTATGGAACTCAAATAGGAGCCATTCGACATCAAGGATTTATTCCATGGGACGATGACATTGATATAATAATGTTTAGAAAAGATTATGAAAAATTCTTAAAAGTAATGGAAGAAAATCCCTGTGAAAAATATACCATTTTTGATTCAAGATATAATAGTGAATATTTCTTCCAATTTGGTAGAATGTCTTTAAATGAAACATATTGGGCGGAATATTGGGATGATCAAGTTTCATTTAAATTAGGAATTCATATAGATTTATTTATTCTAGACAATTTACCCGATAATAAATTAAAACGGCAGATTTATCTTCATTGTTGTTTTATTTATTCAAGATTTTACTCTCTGTCCGTATTGAAATTTTATAAATTTTCAAAAATTGTTAATTTATCCCTCAATATTATCCATGATCTGTTAAATTTATTTAAAATAAATGATAAATATTTTCAAAAGAAACTATCAAAGTTATTTAGAAAATATGAATCAGAACCAGGGCAATATGTTACAGATTTAACTTTAAGAGAAAGAGTAGTCTTTAAAAGAAGTGATTACAAACCTCCAAAAAAATCTAAATTTGAAGATCATATATTTAATATCCCCAATAATGATGACAACACATTAATGCCAATATATGGGGATTATATGCAACTTCCCCCTAAAGAAGAACGTGTAGGGCACATTTTAAATGAAATTGATTTTGGAAAATATTAATATAATATTATTATATATAATAAATTTCTTAAAATATATATCATCAGCTTTTTCAATCATTATATCTACATTTTTTTTAGCTTCTAAATTAACACTAACCATATTTTAACCTCAATTAAAATACATTTGTAAATTAATTTATTCAAATAAAAATAAATAAATAAATAAATCGATTAAATTGAATTATTATTAAAAATGAATAAAATATTATATTTACAGTTAATTAACTAAATATTTAAAATTTTATAAAATTATTCCAGTTTAAATGTTTCATTACCTCAATCATCCTTCAGGTCTTTTATCAGATTTTCAAGATTCTCGAATTTTTCATCATAACGATTTAGTTTACGATTGAAGTGAGTGATTAGAATTGCAGCACTTAAAGTGGCTGTAGCTGCTCCGGATATGATATAACCGCTCCATACCAGAAAAATACTGATGATTTTTCCTACAACACTTTCACCAGTAATCGCATACCCATTACTTGTAAATGCATTAGACACCATGACCAAAGCGTTTAATGGATCTTCATTCTCTACAAAGAGAGTTAGGATAAAAGTGATAAAGATTATTGTAAAGAGCAGAAATATTGATTTTCCAAGATTATGTTTAGTAGTGAATGTCTTGAATTTATCATATAATATTTTCATAATGTATAATAATGCAGGAATACGTATAAAATCCCAGTATTCAATTACTGACTCTCCAAACAGTAAAAATGCGATTGAAGCAAGTGGGATTAAGAACACGATTAATATTTTGCTTTTTTTAGAGCCGTCATAAATGTTTATTCCAATATACATTGAACATATTATATCTATTACTGAATTAAATACATAAAACTCCGGACTGTTATGCATGACTATATCATTATCAAAAAAGAAGTTTACGATTGTTACAAACAGAACCAGAATTAAAAGCAGATAATAAAACTGCTTTAATGTTTTTATTTGTTCATCCGGCAGATACTCGTGAGGATTTAAAAAGAAATTTACCTTATGAAGGATTCTGTCCTTTAAAGTATATCCCATCAGAAAAATGATTCCAAAAATTATTAATGAAACTATTATCTGAAAAACTAAATAATTATTATTCATATGACCACAGTTTTTATTTTTCTTTTTTTATTTTGTTTTTTATTCTCTTATTTTTACTTTCTTATTTTTATTTTAAATAGTTATTTATGATTTAGAATTTAGTATTAAGAAATGTGGAATTAAAAATAACAATAGTTAAATTAAATAAACAATAAAAAAATAACACAACTAATGAATTTTTTTTACAAATTTTAAAAGGAGATAAAATGGTTAAAAAAATAATAGCTGTTAATGCAGGACCAAGAAAAGGATGGAACACTGACACATTAATCGATGAGGCAATAAGAGGGGCGGAATCTGCAGGAGCAGAAGTTCAAAAGTTCAACTTGTTCCGTTTGGAAAAATACACAGGTTGCGTTTCATGCTTCGGATGCAAGAAAGAGAAATATAAAGGAAAATGCATACGCAAAGACGGCTTGACAGAAGTATTGGATGCTATTCGTGAAGCTGACGGCTTGATTATCGGATCTCCAAACTATTTAAGTGAAATGACCGCATCATTTAGAGCACTTTATGAAAGATTGGTATTCCAAAACTTGACATACAATGCTGAAACTCCATGCTGCAATGAAAATCCAATTCCAACATTGCTCATCATGACAAGCAATGCCCCTGATACAATGTATGTGGAATTGCTTGAGAAATATCAAAACATATTCAACGGCTTTGTAGGGCCTACTGAAGTCTTTGTATCTGGAGAAACACTTCAGCTTAAGGATTACAGCAAAACAGATTGGCCATGGTTCTTCAATGCTGAAGAAAGATATGAAAGACATGAAAAGATTTTCCCAAAAGAAAGAGAAGCAGCTTTCGAAAAAGGAAAAGAACTGGTATTATAATCTAATATATTGCATGACAAATTTTAAAAATCTTAAACTTAATAAAATTTTTAAAAAAAGTATTACTAAAACTAGAATAATATGTAAAAACTTAATAAATATGGATTATAAAAATAGATGTACTAATATAAACAGTTTAAAAAAAAATCAAGTTTATTAAAAATATAACAAAATTTACTTTTCAATTAAAATTAATAATTAAATCTCAAATGGATAAATTCAAATTCAAGATTTAATTATGAGCTATTAATTTTAATTGGATTTAAGAAGATTTAATCTATTTAAATTAAATTTATAAATATTACCTGGAAGTAATAAGTTGATTTGATTTGAAAATTAATTTAAATTTATTGATTTGATTTAATGATTAAATCTTCTTTTTTTTCGTCTGAATTTCGAGAATAAAAACTTTTTAATGTTTTGTTTGTTTTGGAATTAGATAAAACAATATGGTTTACTTTTTTTATAGAATCACTAAATTTCATAGAAATATAGCTTACTATTAATAGAAGCACTAAACTTCCTTTAGAAGTATAGATAGCTTTTATTTAGTTTTGAAACACGATTAATTAAAATCTATTTTTTTAAAAATTTTATTTCATTATTATTGTTCAACAGTCTAATTATTTGTTTCTTGGTCCAAGTTGGCTAATGGTATTGTGAAACTCTTTCATAGTCCTTTGGAATTTTTCTCCTTCAGATGCTGAAATCCATTCAAATCTAAATCTTTCCTTGTCAATTCCAAATTCCTCTATGATGTCTTTAGTCATCAATGCTCTTCTATTCCATTTGTAATTACCAGCATCATAGTGACAATCACCAATGTGACAGCCTCCTACAAATACTCCATCTGCACCTTCCTTAAATGCTTTGAATATCATAGAAGGATTGATTCTTCCAGAACACATAACCCTTATGATTCTTACATTTGGAGGATATTGCATACGTGCAGTACCTGCAGTATCAGCACCACCATAACAACACCAATTACAACAAAAACCTACTATTTTAACATCTTCTGCCATAAAATTCAACTCCTTTAAAAGTCTTCTTTCATTGGACTGTATAATGGAGGTTTTTCATCACCAATACCCGCAACATATCCAGTGTGAGTTTCATATTTCTTTTGAATTTTGTGGAATATCTTGGATACTGGAATTTCCATTGGACAAACGTCATCACATTGACCACAATTAATACAGCTTGGACTCATATGAGATAATCTGACCCCATGGAATCCTAATGGATCAGGAGGTGATTGCGGATCATCCTTAAAGTAAGGTTTTTCAAGTTCACATTCATGACACCAACAGATAGGGCAAACATCACGGCAAGCAAAACATTTGATACATTTGTTCCATTGAGCCTCCCATTCTTCAAGGGATAAACCATCATCCAATTGTTTACCCACATTTCTATTACCCATCTTAATCATGATGTTTTCAACTTTGTCCCTCATTTCCAAAGCCTTTTCAGAAGGTGCTTTGGTTTCAATAAATCCTTCTGCAATAGCTCCATCAATTATTTCCTGACCTTTTTCAGTGTTGATTTCAACAAATGTCCAACCAGGTTCGCTACCCCAGTTACCACATGCAATGTCAGCATTACGAGGAACTTTAAGTTCACATCTTTGACAGTTGTCACGACGTCCGTAACCTTCCTCTTCCAAGTCATCAATCTTGATTCCGATTTCTTCACCATCATCAAGCTCAATGATGAATTTACCTTTGTCAATTTCTTCCTTAACGACTTTGGAAGGGTCAACCTTATAGAATTTTTCGATCATTTCCTGTGCCATTTCAGGCCTTACTGTACCACCACAGTTCAAACCGACAGTGATGATCTTATCGCCATCAATTCTGTGTCTTTTAACCAATTCATTAATAGCCTTTGCATCACATGGCTTAACTGCAACAGCTATTCTTTCATCAGCTAAAAAATCAGAAATCAAGTCACTTACCATTGTAGGTGCACAATGCAAGGAACCGCATGTCTCAATTACTTCTTCTGCACTTGTTAGAAGTCTTGGAACACCGTCATAGATGTCAACACCCTTATTAAGAGTCAATACTCCATCAACTATTTCATTAGCTAATAAATATTGGAAAATAGAACTTACTGCTCCTCCACATGCTCCACTATCAGTTATTTCATTTGCTTTACTTTTAGCAAGAATAAATTTTTCACTCATTTTATCACCGATATCAAGCAAGCTCATCGAATATTTCCACTTCGCTTAAATTATCATTTTCAATTTCTGCAGAAATGTCAAAGCATTGTTCCACACCTTCACAGTTAGTGAAAGTTCCTGTCTTTTCTGCCCAGGACTTACCTGGAAGAATGACATCAGATATTTTTGCAAATGCATTGTCTTCATTGGAAATATTTACAATAAAACCTTTTCCTTTTATGTCGTCTTTAGATAGATATTCCAATGGATTATCCTTCACGACAATAAGTACTTTAGAGTCATCAATAATGTTCTTTACTTCTTCAGCGTCCCATGAATCCATTCTATTCATTGCACCTTTCATGTTAGGGGCATTGAAAACAGGCAATAGCTTTGCACCGGTACCCTCAGCTAAGGATTCCAATGATACAAAGTCATCTTTGCAACAGACCTTGTTTGCAATGATTATTGAATTTTCATCCAATTCGCTTTTAAGAGCATCAATCTTATCATCAAGATGACCCTCAAATTGAATGAATTCATCTGCATTCAAAGAAGTAATGGATTTTTCCACATCATCTAAATTAATTAGCTTTGCACCATTTTCTTTAGACAACACTATTCTTCTAGCCAATAAAGGATTTTCCCTATAAATGTCCCCAATAGCCAATATGGTGTTTGCACTTGCTATATCATCATAGCTTGCTACATCAGCTGAGAAATTAGGGAAGTTATATCCATAAAATCCTATTTTTTCACAACCAAAGCCATCAGCAAATTCTTTAATCTTATCAAGCTCTTCATTAGTGCTGTTACCGGAACAGATAATGGCTAACTCATTTTTATCTATGGAAGCTAACTGGTCTTTAACAATGTTTAAGACAGTTTCACAGTCAGATCCCTCAAGTTCACCATTTTTCACTATTGAAGGTTCCTCAATTTGATTATCAAATTGCAGGATGGAATTTCGACCGTTTAAACAATTTTTACCTTCATTTATAGGATGTCTTTTATATGGATAAGAACCAACTACTGTCCCATCTTTTGAAACAATATTTAGCCCACATCCTACAGAACATGAAGGGCATATTGTATGTTTTATGTCTAACATAAAATTTTATCTCCAAAATTTTTTCTTAAAGAAATCAAACCATCTTGAAAAATCAAACCTGCAAATTCTAAAAAAGTCAATTTAAAACATTTAAGAAACAATCATAGAAAATTCATTCGATTTAATCAAAATGATCTAATTTAGGAAAATCACCTAAATTAAGAAATTATTCTCTTAATGCCATAATACTAAAATAAATAAGTCTTATGATTATAATACCCAAATAAAGGAAAAATAGTGAATTTTGAATGAATATTATAACTAAATACTTAAATTTTAATAAATGGACTAGTGTGATTAAAATAAAAAAATCACACTTTTTATATATGTAGTAATACTCATATAAATATTTTGAAAAAATTTCTAAAATTTAGTCCTCTAAAAATCAATATTTTTTAAAAATAATAATTTAAAAAACTTTAAATTAGTTAAAATAGCACTAAATAGCATAAAAATTAATTTAACTCTAGAATAATGGATTATTTCAAAAAAGTAATAATTATAATAAAAATAAATTTTCCTTATTATTAACTTAATTCATCAAAACCAATTTTAAATCATTATTTGGTTAAATAAAGAACAACTAAGACTATTTTTAATATAAATCAATTAATTAACTGTTTTTTTAGAAATAAACTAAATTTAAGGCCAAATAAAAATTAGTAATACTTTTTTTAAAATTTATATTAAGTAATACTTTTTTTTAAATTAGTATTATTATTTAAACTGTTAAAATAATGAAAAAAGTAATAAAAATAAAAAAAATAATTCAAGAAAATTAAATAATTAAAAAATTAAAAATTATTAAAAAATAAAAAAATACAAAAAAATCAGAAAATATTTATTCAAAATAAATATTTTCAGTAGTATTGTTCAAGTCAAAAATCTTATT
>JAFRCZ010000168.1 GCA_017404125.1 Methanobrevibacter sp. | reverse complement strand
TTTAATCACTTTGATGGTTTGAAAAGTAGTTTTATAATATAGTATTTATTCTATTATTTTAGTATTAATTAAGTTTATATAATTTTCTTATTAATTTAATTTTGTATTTTTTTATTATTTGTTCGATTTTCTAATTCATTTTATATTAAGGGGCATATTTTTTTATTTATTTCAATTTTTAAATTAAATTTTTATTATTACTTTGTTCATTTATTTTTATTTTTTTAGTTGATTTTTCAATATTTTTCATATTAAAAAAAATTAAATCGATAATAATATTAACCATCAGAACCTAACTAATATTGTAGTTAGTTCTATGTCATTTATTTAAATTTTCAATTTAAATTTCTAGAGGGCTTTTATTAATTTAAAGCTTGGATGATAGAATTAATGATGTATAAGAACTTCCCACAAATCCATAATTTCAAAATTAGATTATGAATCGTCAATTATTGTAATGGCTTAATTATAGACTTAATTTCTATATTGTTAAATTGGATGCAAAACTCAAATTTTGGATTTCCTTTGAGGATTTTTGAAATATTGGATTCTGTCATCTGGTTAATGGTATTTCCCATAAGTTCTATAACTTGATTGTTATGATAAGATTTGTAATTTAGACCTGGAAGAATTATTAAATCCGGAGGTGTCGATATGAAAGACAAAAACACTAAAAACTTGAGAAAATCTATGAATCGTGGTTCTGTTGAACATGAAACAAAAGTAGCTGAGAATGAAGGGGAAATCATGACTCTCGCTAAAAGAGATGTGATTAGCATTCCTCCAACCAAGACTATTAAAGAAGCTGCTGAAATGATGATAGAACATGGATTCAGAAGATTACCAGTAACCCATCCTGGCTCAGATAAACTTTTAGGTATTGTAACAGCTATGGATATTCTTGACTTCCTTGGTGGAGGAAGTAAATTTGATATAATAGAAAAGAAACACAATGATAATTTCTTGGCAGCTATCAACGATCATGTTAAAGAGATTATGACCAGAGATGTTATTTCTATTAGTCCTAAATATTCTATTAGAGAAAGTGTAGATTTGATGACTGAGAAAGGCATTGGATCTTTACCTATTGTAGATAAGGAAGATAAATTAGTGGGAATAGTCACTGAAAGAGATTTCGCTTTAGCACTTGCAGGTTCTTTAACTACTGAAACTGTAGGTGATATCATGATTAAAGATGTTATTACTACCACTCCTGGAACTCCTATTGAAAGCTGTTCCAAAATTATGGTTAGAAATAACTTAAGAAGAATTCCTGTTGTTGAAGAAGAAAAATTAATAGGAATTGTAACTTCAACTGATATCTTAAGATTCTTTGGTGATAAAGAAATGTTTGCTTCTATGACCTCTAATAGCGGTTTAGATGTTTTAAAAAGAAAAATTTCTGAAATCATTAAACCAAACATATTAGTAACTGAATCTAGTGTTAGATTAGGAGACTTATGTGAATTATTAGCTGAAAAGAACATTTGTGTTGTTCCTGTAGTTGATGATGATCAGCTTGTAGGAATTGTCACTGAAAGAGATATTTTAAACACAATTTTAAAAGATTAAGTTTAATTAATCTTTCTGTATGGATGAAAATTTCTTGGAAAGATTAATTTTGATAATCTTTTTTATATTAATTTTTATTCAGGTAGCTATTGTTGAACTTTTAAGAGATAGCTATTGGTAGGTTAAGGTTTATATCTTTGATTAGATACGCTATAGATTAATTCTAATAGCTATTTCATTGTATTTTATCGTTGGTGAAAGTATGAAAATCAAAAATATAATGTCAGAAAATGTGGTATCTATTGATAAGAATTTAAACATATGTGATTGTCTAAGAATGATGTATAAGGATAACTTATCAAGAATACCAGTCACTAGTACCAATGAAAATAATAAAAAAGTTTTAGTTGGAATTATCTCAGAAAAAGATATAGCTGATAAATTAGGCTCCGCTAAATATGGTAATATGGCTCCTTCCCATTTCCATGTCTCAACTGTAATGGTCAAAGACTTGATTACAGTGGATGAAGATGATGATGTAACTGATGTAGCAAAAGTCTTGATCGATAAGAACATTGGAGCTATTCCGGTTTTATCTGATGGTGAAATGGTAGGAATCGTAACTAAATCTGATTTCATATATTTATGTAAAGCAAAAGCATATGAGAAGATTTCAGTTAAAGATATTATGACTACAGATATTATATCAATATCTGCAGATGATCGTTTAATTCATGCAAGAAAAGTTATAATGGACTCAAAAATAGGACGTTTATTATTGACTGAAGATAATGAACTTGCAGGAATTATAACTTCAAAAGACATTGCAAAAGCATTTGTTTCATTTAGGAAACACACTCCTGACAAGTATCAGGCTTCTCAGATTAAAGAGTTGATTGCAGGGGATTATATGTCTACAAATGTAGAGACAATATCTCAAGATGCAACAATTCCACAGCTTGCTGATGCAATGATAGAAACTGGTTATAATGGTTACCCTGTAGTTGATTATGATGATCAGATTATAGGAATTGTAACTCAATCAGATTTGCTAAAATTAATTTATGAAATTGAAACTCAATAATCCTTATTCTAATAATATTGAGTAAAAAAATTAAATTAGTTTTAGTTTTAAGCATAAGATTTTCTTATGCTTTATTTTTCTTTTTTTCAATTTTTAGTTTTTAAATATGTTATTTATTATTTTATTTATTTTCATGGTTTATTTTGCTGATTTTCATTAATTGTTCTTATTTTTGCATTTTGTACAATTTTTATACATTATTCTCCATTTACTTAGTTTATTTAAGTTATTTTAACCTTATTCTTTTTATATTATGATTTATATATAATGAATAGTAAAGTAAAGGAAGAATTATATTAAATCGGAGTTTTATTATGATTAAGGATAAAGTTGCATTTTTAGGGCCTCAAGGAACATTTTCTCATGAAGCAGCATCATTGGTCAGTGATAATTTAATTTCTTTTTGTTCAATACAGCAAGTGATGGGTGCAGTGGAAAGTGGGGAATGTGTATGTGGGGTTGTCCCTATTGAAAATTCAATTGAAGGTCCTGTCAGTTTGACTTTAGACTCTTTGATTCATAATTTTGACTTAAAGATTAAAAATGAAATTGTCATTCCAATCAATCATAATCTATTGGCAGCAAAGGATATGAGTGTTGATGAGGTGGAAAACGTTTATTCACATTCACAGGCTTTAGGACAATGTCAGCCTTATTTGGAAAGGCATGGGATAACTGCACATTATACTTTAAGCACTGCTGCAGCAGCTAAAAGGGTTGCAGAAACAGGTGAAGATGCAGCTATTGGAACAATGAAGGCCGCAGAACTCTATGGCTTGAAAGTCATTGATACAAATATCCAGGAGAATTTCAATAATGAAACCCGTTTTGTAGTTTTAGACAAAGAGGATTCTCCAATCACTGGAGGGGATAAGACTTCCATTTCATTTTCATTGTTTGTAGATAAGCCTGGTGGACTTTATGAACTTTTAGGTCTCTTTGCAGAAAACAATGTCAACTTGACTAAAATTGAATCCAGACCATCTAAAGAAGGATTGGGCCATTATATATTTTTCATAGATCTTGAAGGGCATAGATTAGATGATGATATAAGTGTCATTTTGGAAGATTTGGAAAACAATACATCATTCTTTAAGATTTTAGGATCTTATCCAGTATTCAGAGAAGACTTATTTAAATAATTTTAAGAATTTATTTTTATCCCTTTATATTGGAGTTTTTCAATCATTTTATTTTTTTAATCTATTTTCAGGAATTTTTT
>JAFRCZ010000167.1 GCA_017404125.1 Methanobrevibacter sp. | reverse complement strand
AACTTTTCATTTTTTTATTTTTCAAATTTTTTAATTTTAGTTTGATATGCCAAAAACATTTCAATAAATTTCCATTTTTTCGAGAATGTGGTAAAAAATTATTTCAATTTTTCACAATTTCATTTTTGTGTAAAAATTGTATAGTAACATTTCATTAAATGATAAGTTATTAAAATAAAATTAATTTATTTAATCAACAAATCATTTTAATCAATATATGTCATATAATCACAAAAATGAATTTACTGTATCTACATAAAGCTTATAAAAAATAGTATTTTAATAAATTTTTATTTAGGATCTAAAAAATAGCAAAGTTGAAGAAATTAACATTAAAAAATTTTTATTTTTTTAATTTTTTAAAAATAGAAAAATGAAAAAATAATTTATGATAAAATTTTTCATAATCAAAATTTATCAAAAAATTATTTCAAAAATTTTATTGAATTGTAATCCTAAAAATTATTCATTAGTCATATTTTGGATTTCAGCAAGAAGTTGATTTAATACTTCCTTACCGAGACCTTCAATATATTTTATTGATCCTGCACATTCATGGCCTCCACCATCAATACCTGCTTGAGGTATTTTACCTGCAAGACTAATGACAATATTGTTCACATTAAATCCAAACATCTTATGGACAGAATCAGTTGCCCTTAAAACTCCAAAGTCTGGGCCATGTCCAAGAGTGATGATTGGCTTGTCTTCACCAATTTCCTTCACAATCTTATCATGAACAAATCCACAGGTTTTTCCAGGAGCAGGGAATGTAAATTTATGAGCATACTTTTCAACATCCAAAACATTGAAGTAGATTCCATTCTCTAATTGAACTCTCTTGATATTTGGCATTGCTGCTTTCATTTGAGTATCTACACGTTTTAGATATTCTTTATATAATGCTTCAACCATCTTAGGATGCTTATCAAGATTGTCTACGCCTAAAATGGTATCGATTATGCCCCTACCATTCATGTATCTAAGGAAGTAAGCTTCAAAGTCTATACATTCAGCAATTTTCTTCAATTGTTCTCTGTCATATCCTTTATCAGATGCAAGTTTAACATATTGCTCCACTTCATCAGCTTCTGCACGATCTCCCAACACAGCAACAGCAGGTAAATGTTTTATAAGGTCTTCTACATCAGGATTAATGATATGTGCCACTTCAGTTGCCAATGCTCCTGCAGTTATTTGGGAGTCTCCTCCAACAAGATAAGGGTTAACATGAGTGTCTACATATTCATCTACAGCAACAGTGCCTGCAATGATATCTTCGCTATTGCACTCTAGGCTTCCATCAACTGTTTCTCCACTTTTTAAGGTTTTTGTAATCAATTCACCTGGGAAGTGATGGTCAATGACAACTATTTCAATATCATAGATCTTTGCTTGCATTAAAGCTACAATATCCTCTTCAGTAGAACCATTATCCAATAATACAATCAATGGCAATTTTTGCCCATGTCTTTCCAAGTCTTCCAATGCATAGGACAAATCCTTAACGACATCTTCCAATTCATAGAATGGAGCTTTACTTGGAGAACGTTTAAAGTAATGATATTCAGCATCATTATCTGGATTAAACTCTTTCAATAAAGGTACAACTGCCTTTTCCATTGCAACTCCTGCACAAATCCCATCTGCATCTGCATGGTGTCTTACAAGAATTGACCTGCCATCTAAAATAGCCCTTCTTATGACTTTTGCAGCCTCTCTCATTTTAGGCTTTAATCTATCTAAAACTGGGCTTTGGATTAAGAAATCAACATCATCAGGTTCTGCCTTTTTATCCAAAGCTATATCGATGAATTCTTTCATCTTGCTTGCTTCTTCATCTTCCAGTTTTTCAATGCTGCTGGATTCTATTTGGATTTCACCATTATGCTTATTCACTTCTCCAATAACTTCAACAATATCTCCTATTTCTATTTCAGGATACATTCTAACACCTGGTTCATTAAATGCTGCTGCCCAGGTAATTGAAGTTTCATCAGTAATTGTAAATATTGTTGGTCCGGAAGTTTGCTGGATTTGTATGACTTCTCCATGAACTTTAACAACACTATTAAGTGAAGAATCATCAAGAGTTTCAATTTTTGTTCTTTCAATATGTTTCTTGACTTTTTTAATTACATATTCTCCTTTGAAAACGCTTGCAGGAGCCATATCCACTTCACGTTTTCTTTCTTTGATTTGGGTAATTCTTACAAATACATAATCCCCTACTTTATTGCTGGAATTACGTGTTCTCATCAATCCCCAAACCTGATTGTTTAAGCTTACGAAAAGGCCGTATCTTTCAACTCTTGTGACTTTACCTCTATAGATTCCATTGAGCTCTAAATCGCTCATTTCACATAATCCATCCAATTCATAAACAATCTCTTTTCCAGAAATATCTGATTCCACAACTATCTTTTCTGGATTTTTCTCTCTTTCCAATAGTTTTTTCATTTTTTCTTCTTCTTGTTTTTCGGCACAATCGTCACAATAGTTTTTATCAGAGTCAATTTGCTTTCCACATTCATTGCAAACAGTAATCTCTCCAGTTCCATTACAATAGGAACAGTCTTCCAATACATCTACCATTCCCTTTCCATCACATACTTCACATGGGACATCTTGATCTGCATCCAAATCAAATTTTGCTCTTGCATTACTGTTTACCCCTTTAAAGTGGTTTTTCATTTCAAATGTGTCTACATAACCGGTTCCATCACAATTTTCACATATTTTTGTATCTACAATTATAGAACCAGTCCCATTACATTTAGGGCATGTTTTTTTCATTTTTCCCCTCACATTGATTTAATTATTCAATTTAATTATTCAATAAATATTATTAGATTATTCCTGCTTTTTTGAATAATTCAGAGTTTTCTTCCACTAATTTATTTCTTTCGCCTTGAAGTATTACTGCTTTTTTCATTAAGGAGTTAGCGGATTGAGCATATGAATTTCCAGAGTAAGTGTCTTTGTTAATATAATATTGCATAGCTAAATAAAGTTCATCGCTTGCCTGTTTTTTTAATGAAACTTCTTCTTTAATTAAATCTATATATTCCTTATAAACACTTTCATTTAAGTCGTTTTCATATTCTTCGATTTCTAAGATTTTTTGCTCAGCATCACCAAATTTTTCTTTTGCAATTTGGATATTGTTGTTTCCACTTGCATAGTCACGACTATTTATGGAGTTAATTGCAGCATTATAGTCATTATCTCCTTCAGTAATATCCGTATTCAAATCTTTCATTCTGTTGTTTATATTATCAATAGGACTATTAATACAACCGCTTATACTAACAACTGCTATCAATATTAAAACAATCAATAAAATATCTTTTCTCATGTTATCGAATTCTTTTTTAATTTTTTGATTTCAATTATACATTCAATTATACTATAATCTATTAATAAGACAAATTTTTATTTCTATAATATTTATAATATGGTTTTCATATTTAATAAAATTTAGTAATAAGATATTTAGTATTTAACACAATTTTTAATTTTTTTTTTAGTATTTGTAAAAATAGAATTTAAAAAAGAGGATAAAAAGGTAATAACTGATAAAAAAATTAATTTAAAATTAAAAAAATAGAAAAGTATTATTTAAAATAAATAATACTTATGAATGCCATAAACCATGGATGTTACAATATTCAATTGCTTTTACATCTTCCACTTCAGCATTTACATCAAATACTGCTTTAGGTTCATCACCAGGTTTTAAGTTTGCACGGTAAACTTGATCTCCAACGATTAATTCAACAAAATTAATGTAGTGTTCTTCTTCCATTGGGTGAGCTACTTCTCCCATGGTTACGACAATTTTGCCGTCTTCTTTAGTGATTACAGGGATGTGTTTAACTCCGCCTTCTGGCAATTGTCTAGGTTCTAAAAGTTCCATTGCTTCTCCACAGCAAACTAATTCACCAGCACCTGCTACAATAGCTTCTACCATGTTTCCACAGTGATTGCATCTGTAAATTTCATTAATTTTAGCCATATTATTACCTCCAAATAATAATTAATTCTACTTTGTTCTTTTCAATATTTAAAGTTTTATATAATTAAAACGTTTTAGATTTTTTAGGCTTAAATTTAATATTTTCCTTATTTTTTAGTTTATTT
>JAFRCZ010000166.1 GCA_017404125.1 Methanobrevibacter sp. | reverse complement strand
GGAAACCCTTGTGTTGTACAAACTTTCGGTGCTACTGCAGAAGCTATGGTTAAATACTTAGAATTTGTAGGAGACGTCTGTGACAAACCTTTCCTTATCGACTCAACTGCTGCAGCTGCAAAAATTGCAGGTGTAGAATACGTACAAGAAGTAGGATTAGCTGAAAGAGCTGTATACAACTCCTTAAGTATGGCAGCTGAACCTGGTGAAATCGAAGCTGTAGCTAACTCCGACATCGATGCATCCATTCTCTTAGGTTTCAACCCTATGACTCCTGGTGTAGCAGGTAAACTCGAAATCTGGGAAACTGGTGGATCTGTAATCGATGAAGGTATTCTCGAAATGGCAGAAAGATGTGGAATTACCAAACCATGGATGGACGTAGCAGTAACTCCTTTAGGACAAGGTGCAGGTCCTGCAGTAAGAACTTCCTACGCTGTAAAAGCTAAATGGGGATACCCTGTAGGTTCCGGTATTCACAACGTACCTTCCGCATGGGATTGGTTAAGACAATACAAAAAAGAACACAAAGAAGCATGGCCTGTTTGTGATATAGGTTCCAACATCGTACAACAAATGGCTGGTGGAGACTTCGTACTTTTCGGTCCTATCGAAAACTCAAGACTCGCATTCCCAGCTTGTGGTATGGCAGATATTATGATTGCTGAAGCAGCAAGAGATATCGGTACCGAACCTATTGAAGAACACCCATTGAACTTATTATTATAATTTGAAAGGGTCCGAGATTAGATGATTCTTTCATCTAATCTTTTCTTCAAATTATAATTTTTTTTCTATTTTTAATTTATTTTAACAATTTTTGCTCAATTTAAACTATTTTTATTTAATTTAAACTATTTTTGCTCAATTTAAACTATTTTTAGCTATTTTTAATAATTCGCTTATTTTTCTAATTTCAACATTTTTAAAATTCCTTATCACAATTATATTCTATTTTACTATTTTTCAAAATAATTTAACAAAATTTATATTATTTGATGAAAATAGTATATATTATATAGAAAGATTATGGGGATTTTATATGTCTTTTTTAGATAAAATTTTTAACAAAGGACCTAAGCCAATTATTGCTGAAAGTCAACCAAGGGATTTAAGTATTTTAAAAGCAGGGGCTCGACCTCAAGGTCCAGGTGCTATGGCAGCAAAACCTGATGAGTATTATGTAACTGCTTCTGTAGAGTTAGGAAACACCACTACAAAATGTGTTATCATGGCTACAAATTTAAATAACAGCCAATCCTATTTAATTAATAAAACAGTTAATATGACAAGGGATGTTAGAGCTCCTAAACCTGGAGAAGAAGTCTTCGGTAAAACAGTTTGGGGTATTGAACTTTCTAAAGAATCTGTTGCAGATATGATTAAGGATACTGTTTTGGAATCACTTAAAAAAGCCCATATGGATATGGATGAAGATTTAGACTTTGTAGTAAGATCCACTGGTGTAACTGCTGGTTTTGCTACTACTCAGGAAGTAGGGCAAATGGTAAAGGCTTTAGCAGATGGTTGTCTTGATGCAGGCATATCCCATACAAAAATGGCTCCTGCTATGTCAACAGCACACCTTCCAAAGAGACTTCAAAAATACACATTGCTTGATAATGTAATGTTTGATGGTGCTGTAGTAAGTGTAGTTCCACCAAAAGGAAAAGAAGTTGTAGCAAATGAGATGGAAGGGGAACTTGTTACTGCAGGTATTAAATTAGGTGCTAAATGGACTGAAGTAGACTATAGAAATCCTTGTGTATCTTTAGACTTTGGTTCTACCTTGGCAGGTAGGATTGTAAATAATGATGAACCTTATGCAAGTACTGTTGGAAACTTCTTGGGTTTGGCTGGAGTAATTTCAGACTCCTTGGCAAAAGGTTCCAAGCAAATTGACCAAAAGAATGGTGCTGCATTGGATATATTCGACCCTAAATTGCTTAAAAAAGCTGATGGCAAGAAACATCAGGAAAAAGCTAAGCAATATGCTAAGGAAGCTCATGAACTCATTAACATCTGTAAGGTTCCTGAAGGAATCGATAGGTTTGGTACTGTTCCTTTAGACGCTGCTGGTGCTAAAGCGGCAGGTACTTGCTTAATCGGTTGTGATGTTGGTAACAATGCTGACGGATTGGATGGATTGATTGATATCGGTGCTAAAATCTATGAGGATGATGGAATACCTACTTTGCTTGCTACAATGGACCATGTAAGTGCAAATATTGTATACAGAGTTCTTGATGTGGCATTTGAAGAGGGACTTATTCTTGATGGTTCCATTTTAGGTGTTACAGGTAGAGCTGGTATCACTGGTAAGAAACCTGAACTCATCTTAGAGTATGCTCAAGACAAATTCGACGATGTAGTGTTTGTAGAGGATGGACTTGCTCTTGGTTCTGCAATTATGGCTCGTTGTATGAATTCCATGGGAACTCAAAAGAACCCTCTTGGTGGAAACCAAGGAGAAAAATGTATTCTTAAGAAAAGAATGCAAGCACAAGGTACAATT
>JAFRCZ010000165.1 GCA_017404125.1 Methanobrevibacter sp. | reverse complement strand
AAAGAAGCATTGAAAATGATGGGAATGCCTGCAGGTCCATTAAGATTACCTTTAGTTCCTATGTTGGAAGAAAACAGAGCAATCTTAAGAAAAGCATTGGAAGATGCTGGAATTTTATAATTCCAGTTCTTATTTTTTTTACAATTTGATTATACTTATAAAATTATTTAGATGATATTATGATAAAAGTTGCTGTAACTGGAGCTGCTGGAAGAATGGGCTCCGGCATTATAAGAAAAATTACTGAACAGGGTGATATGGAAGTAGTAGCTGCTATTGAAATGCCAAACACTCCTTTAGCAGGTGTAGATGCAGGTGAAAAAGCAGGTATCGGTAATATTGGAGTCCCTATCGTCGGTTCAGAAGATTTGGAAAAAGCATTGAAAGAATCTGGAGCTGAAGTCTTAGTTGACTTTACCATTGCTCCTGCTGCTGTTGAAACCATTAAGAGAACTGCTGACTGTGGAGTAAACCTTGTTGTTGGAACAACAGGTTTCACTGAAGAGCAAGCTCAAGGAAATGCAGATGTAATCAAGGAAAAGAACATCAAAGCAGTTATTTCCTCTAACTTCTCAATTGGAGTAAACGTGTTCTTCAAAGTATTGAAGGACTTGACCCCTATCTTAAATGACTTTGATATTGAAATCATTGAAGCTCACCACAATCAAAAGGCAGATGCTCCTTCCGGAACTGCTATGACTGCATTTGAAGTTGTTGCAGATGCTCTTGAAAGAAAACCTGAAGAAGTGGGAGTTTACGGAAGACAAGGTCAAGTAGGTAAAAGAACCAAAGAGGAAATCGGTATACACGCAGTACGTGGTGGAGACATTGTAGGAGACCACACTGTATTGTATGTTGGTGATGGTGAAAGATTGGAAGTTAAACACATGGCACATACCAGAGAAGTATTCATTGCTGGTGTTATCAGAGCTTTAAGATTCGTAGGTTCTGCAGAACCTGGAAAAGTAAATGATATGTCTGATGTTTTAGGAATTTAATTATTTTAATTCAATTCCTTTTTAACAATTTAATTAAAAAATAATTATAATTATCGAGATGATTTAAATGGTAAAAGTAGGTGTACTTGGTGCAACTGGAATGGTAGGTCAAAGATTCATCCAATTGTTGGCTGATCATCCTGATTTTGAAATTGCTGCACTTGCAGCTTCCGGAAGATCTGCTGGCAAAAAATATGAAGACGCTACCACTTGGTATATGAATAGTGAAATGCCTGAATCTGTAAGAGACATTACTGTTATTGAAACTGACCCTGCACAGATGGATAAGGATGTTGAAATAGTGTTCTCTTCACTTCCTGCTGATTTTGCTGCAAAAGTCGAGCCAGAATTTGCAAAGGATTTTGTCGTGGCATCAAATGCTAGTGCGATGAGAATGAAAAAGGACATACCTTTAGTCATTCCTGAAGTCAATCCACAATTCTTGGACATGATTGAAGCACAACAGAAAAACAACAACTGGGATGGTTTCATTGTAACTAACCCTAACTGTTCAACCATTGCATTGACCTTAACCTTAAAACCAATCTATGACAACTTTAACATAAACAGGATTTATGTATCAACCATGCAAGCTGTTTCAGGAGCAGGTTATAACGGTGTTCCTTCAATGGCTATTGTAGATAACTTGGTTCCATACATTGGCGGTGAAGAGGAAAAGATGGAAAGCGAAACATTGCATCTTTTAGGTTCACTTGACGGTGATGAAGTTGTACCTGCAAACTTTTCATTAAGTGCATCCTGTCACAGAGTGCCTGTTATTGACGGTCACACTGAAGCAGTATTCGTAGAGCTTGATGACGAAGCAGACATTGATAAAATCAAAAAGACAATGGCTGACTTTAGAGGACTTCCTCAAGAATTAGGTCTTCATTCCGCTCCAGAACAACCTGTCATAGTCAAAGAAGAAGATGACAGACCTCAACCAAGAATGGACAGAATGGCTTATGGTGGTATGGCTGCTACTGTTGGTAGAGTTAGAAAAGATCAAGCATTTGATAACAGCTTCAAATATGTTCTTGTAGGACATAATACAATTAGAGGTGCTGCTGGTGCTTCTATATTGAATGCTGAATTGATTAATAAGCAAATACTTTAATTATTAATCATTTCTTTTCTTTTTTT
>JAFRCZ010000164.1 GCA_017404125.1 Methanobrevibacter sp. | reverse complement strand
TAAGAGTGGTGGGCAACTAGTTAAATTTATTATTTTAGATTAAAATTTAATCTAAAATATTCTATTTTTTAAATATTTTTAAACCTTTCATTGATTTTTTTATCCAATTCTTTCATTTTTCTATCAATTCTTTTAGTATCTGTTTTGTACACTTTTGATACTTTTTTATTGATTTCCTTTTCCTTTTGCTTTAGGTTTTTATTGTATTTGGAAGTTTTAGCATCAAAGGCATTTTGGATAAAGCTTTCAAGTTCGTCTTGAGATGAAAAGTCTGCAAAGTTCTTTTCTATTATTTTATCTACTTTTTCATTAAGTTTTTTCTCTTCCTTTTTAGTCATTTTCTTTTCTTTAGCCATATTTTTAACCTCTTTTAGTAGATAAAGGATAATTTTATTTTTATTGGATTTTATTTTTTGATTTTTATATTTTTTGAATACTATTTTATTATTAAATGGAGATTATCCCATTTTAATGACAGGCAATTGTATTTCAGTTATCATATCCTCTTCATTGTCCACTTCATATTTGTTTTTTATGTAAACTTCTTTTGGAGATCCGATGATGTCATATTTGTTTTCAATTGAGTATTCTGCCATAATGTTATAAGTGTCTTGAATATTGTCTAAGCTTCCCTTATGGATTCCAGATAAAACCTTATGTTCAATGATGTTTACTATTCTTATTATTTCAGTTTCATCAGGGTCTAATTCAGGGTTGATTGGAATTCCCACATCGTAAACCACTTCATTTTCTTTAGCAGTTCTTGGGTTGTTATAGAATATTGCAAATAAGTTTCCAACAGTTTCGATTTCCTCAACTTCAACCCATCCGCTTAATTTACCAATTAAAACTTCCATATCTTGTAAGGAACCCTTATAATTCATAATAGCTACTTTCTGGTCTTCTATTGTTTTTTCTACAATCTCCATTTTTCCACCTTTATCTTAATAAATCAAAATAATAATTTTCTTTTCATCTGTTTATTTTTCTTAGTTAAAGAGTATTACTTCCACTTCCTCTCCCTCTTCAAGGAGTTCAGTCTGTTTGGAAACCTTTGTATATCCTGCTGCACTTGCAAGTGAGAATATTGCTCCGGAATCTTTGAATATTGGATAAACTGTATCATCTTCCACTCTGACTAATTGGTATTGCATTCTTCCAATTGGGGAATGGATCCTTCTTGCTAAAGTTCCCTTAACTGTCTTTTGCTCTTCCTCATCCTTGTAACCTGCTAATTTCTTAATAGCTGGTGCAACAAATACATTGAAGATTACAATTGCAGACACTGGATTTCCCGGAAGTCCGATAACTATCTTTTCATCAACCACTCCAAGGATAGTTGGCTTTCCAGGCTGTACTGTAATTCCATGAATGTAAACTTCTCCAAGCTCATCAAGAATATGTCTAATATTGTCTCCAACTCCTGCAGAGGTTCCTCCAGAGCATAATAAAATGTCACATTCCTTTAATGAGTCTTGAATTTTAGCTTTCAAATCATCGTAAACATCTTTAACAATGCCTAAGCATTCACCTTCTGCTCCACAGTTATCTACGCCTGCCTTAATCATTTCACTATTTACATCGTAGATCTTTCCAGGTTTCAATTCTTCCTGATTGGTCAATAATTCATTTCCAGTTGAGATGATTCCCACTTTAGGCTTTTTGAATACTTCTACCTTATCAATTCCTTGAGCAGCTATCACTCCTATTTTAGGAGGGTTAAGCAAGATATTTTCTTCAAGTATGGTTTATCCTTTTTTAACGTCAGAACCTTTTTGACCAATATCTTGGGAAGGAGTCACACTTGTTAATATTTCAATTTCATCTTCTAGCAAGTCATCGTTATCTTCTGCTCTGTGAGAGAATTCCACCATAACAACTGCATCTGCCCCTTCTGGAATAGGAGCGCCAGTGCTTATCTCTACACATTTTCCAAGTTCTACAGTCTTGTCAGTAAATGAACCTGCCTCTAAAAAGTCAATAACCTTAAGTTTTTTAGGATTTTCCTCATTTACGCCATAGCTGTCTTCTGCTTTTATAGCAAAACCATCCTTTAAAGCCCTATTGAATGGCGGAAAATCTATCTTACTTTCAATTTTGCTGAATGTAATTCTATTATTGCTCTCAGCAATATCAATGATTTCAGATTGTGGAGTATAGTATTCATCAAATTTTTCATTAATGATTTCTTTTGCTTCATCTACTTCTTTTATATTTAAAAATTCTACACCCATTGTATAACCTTGTGAATTTGAATTAATATTTTTATTAAAATT
>JAFRCZ010000163.1 GCA_017404125.1 Methanobrevibacter sp. | reverse complement strand
TTTATTGATTTATTAAAGATTTATGAAGTGATTATTATGGTAAATATTCCAGAATTGAAAAGAGGTATAGCTAACGATATGACAGAAGCTATTGGAAACACTCCTCTTGTAAGGTTAAACAAATTAACAGAAGGATTAGAAGCTGATGTGCTTGTAAAAGTGGAATCTTTTAATCCAGTAAGCAGTATTAAAGATCGTGTTGCAGTAAATTTAATTGAAACTGCAGAAAGAGATGGATTACTTAAAGAAGGTTCAGTAATTATTGAGCCTACAAGTGGTAATACAGGTATTGGACTTGCATTTGTTTCAGCTGCAAAGGGCTATAAATTAATTTTAACCATGCCTGAGACAATGTCTATTGAAAGAAGAAAGCTTCTTGCAGTATTAGGCGCAGAGATTGTATTGACTCCAGGCAGTGAAGGTATGGGTGGAGCTATTGCTAAGGCAAATGAGCTTGTTGAAAACACTCCAAATTCATTCATGCCACAGCAATTTGAGAATAAAGCCAACTCTGAAATTCACAGATTGACTACAGGTCCTGAAATCTACAGAGATACTGACGGTAAAGTGGATATTGTTGTATCTGCTGCAGGAACTGGTGGGACCGTAACTGGTATTGCACAATATATCAAAGAGCAAAATCCTGATTTCAAAGCAGTCGCTGTTGAACCATATAGCTCTCAAACTTTAGGAAAAGGTGAAAAGGGACCTCATAAAATCCAGGGTATTGGTGCAGGTTTTGTTCCTGAAGTAATTGATTTGGATATTATTGATGAAATCATTCCTGTAAAAGATGAGGATGCAGGTGATACTTTATTAAGGCTTGCTAGAGAAGAGGGTATTCTCACTGGTATTTCATCTGGTGCAGCTACTTGGGCAGGTATAGAACTTGCAAAACGTCCTGAAAATAAAGGAAAAACAATTGTAGTAATTTTACCGGATACTGGTGAGAGATACTTGTCCACTGAATGGATTTTTGGAGATTTATTCTAAATAAATCTCTTATTTTTTATTTTAAAGATTTTTAAGAATTTTCTATAAATTTCATTTTATCTATTTTTTTTAATTTTTTTAATTATCATTTATTGAAATACTTTATATATTAAAAAGTAAAAATATAACTTTGTTATTATATAACAAATGTTAAGTTTATATTGAAATAGATATAAATATATAATATTATTAACAATAGTTAAGTTTGACTAATTAATTTATGGTGAATTTATGTTTGATGATTTAAAAGATGATCTTCAGGCAGCAAAAATGAGAGATCCTGCTGCAAGAAGTAGTTTAGAGATTCTGCTCTGTTATCCGGGGATATGGGCTATTATTTTGCATAGGTGGAATCATTGGCTTTGGACTCATCATTTGCCTTTTTGGGGAAGATTTTTCTCACAGATTTCAAGGTTTTTAACTGGTATAGAAATTCACCCAGGTGCTCAAATAGGTAAACGGGTGTTTATTGACCATGGAATGGGCATTGTAATAGGTGAAACTGCTATTGTTGGAGATGATGTTTTAATTTATCAAGGGGTTGTTCTTGGTGGAACAAGTCTAAGTAAGGGTAAAAGACACCCAACTGTTGAAGATGCAGTGGTAATAGGTTCTGGAGCAAAAGTTTTAGGAAATATTACTTTAGGATGTTCTTCTAAAGTAGGGGCTGGAGCAGTTGTATTGCAGGATGTCCCTAGAGGAGCTACAGCGGTTGGTGTGCCAAGCCGAATTATTCATGAAGACCGTAAATGTGTTTTAGACTTGGAGCATGAATTCCCTGACCCTGTTTCATCAGCTATTGATTTGCTTTTCGAACGTCAACAAGAGCTTGAAGAAAGAATCAATGTTTTAAGTCACTTCCATGATATAGAACATGTGGAATTGAGTCATGATTCTAAAGTTGAAGAAATATTCAAAGGCGCTGATGAAAAGTTATTTTATAAATTAAATAACTATATTGATGATGAATAAAAAATATTCTGCATTAGGAGGTATTTTATGAAACCACCTTGTGAAATGGTAGTATGGTATATTATACCAGCTATAAGATCTGAATTAGCAAAAGATTTATTGAAATTAGGAATGAAACAAAAAAAGATATCTGAATTAATGGACATTACTCAGCCTGCAGTATCCCAATATTTAACTGATAAAAGAGGCAGCGGCATTGAGTTTAATGATGATGTAAAAGCATTGATTCAAGAATTTGCAAATGACTTAAATGAAGGAACTGCAACTAAATTGGATATTATTCCACGTACTTGCCATATCTGCAAAAGAGTTAAAATGGAAGATGTCATTTGTCAAATACACAAAGAAAAAGGACATATGCCTGCTGACTGTAAGGCATGTTTAGGTTCTGAAGCACATTTATTATAGAATTCAGTAGTATTTTTCTACTAATTTTATATTTATATAATTATTCTATTAGGTTATTTGTTCTATTAGGTTATTTTCTAATAGTCTATAGTTTAGACTTATTTTTATTTATTAACAGTTTTAAGGAGATATAATGGAAATTTATAGTACAATGTCAAGGGAAAAGGAAGAGTTGAATACATTATTTGAAGATAAGATTAAACTCTTTGTTTGTGGCCCTACAGTTTATGATGATGCTCATATTGGCCATGGAAGAACTTACATTTCCTTTGATACCATTAAAAGATATTTGGAATTTAAAGGATATTCTGTATTCTACTTACAAAATATCACTGATATTGATGATAAGATTATCAACAGAGCAAAAGAAAGTGGTGTAGACTCCAAATTGCTTGCAAAGAAATTTGAAAAGAGATTTATTGAAGATATGGCTGCGTTAAATGTAAAAAGCGTCAACTATTTTGCAAGAGCTACAGACCATATGGAAGAGATTTTAGATCAAATTCAAAGATTAATCGATAAAGGCTTTGCATATGTAACTGAAACTGGAGTCTATTTTGAAGTTGCTAAATTTGACGATTATGGTAAATTAGCTAATCGTAAAATCGAAGAACTTGAAACTCACAGAATTGACATTGACAGTTCTAAAAAAAGCCCTAATGATTTTGCTTTATGGAAAAACAGAGAAGCGGAAGAATTTGCTGGCGAACCGGTATGGGATTCTCCATGGGGTAAAGGAAGGCCTGGCTGGCATATAGAAGACACTGCGATTACAGAAAAATACTTTGGCCCTCAATATGATATTCATGGAGGAGGACTTGATTTAATCTTTCCTCACCATGACTCTGAGATTGCTCAAATGGAAGCAGTATCAGGCAAGGAACCATTAGTTCAATATTGGATGCATACTGGTTTCTTAAATGTTTCCGGTGAGAAGATGTCTAAATCTTTAGGTAACTTCATTACCATTAGAGATTTATTGAAAGAGTATTCCGGTGAAACATTCAGATTATTCGTTCTTGCAACTCACTATAGAAGTCCAATAGATTTCAGTGAAGTAAGTTTGCATCAAGCTGAAAAGAATGTGGCCCGTATAAGAAATTATCTTCAAGTTTTAGATGAGAAAATCAATGATGAATTTGAAAAAGGCAATGTTTCTGATGATATTGCTTATTTAGCAGATTTAGAAGAGAATGAGCTTTTCGAAGAATTGCTTGATTTCAATTACTATGAATCATCTTATGAAGTATTAACTGAAGGAGTGGAAGAATTCTTTAAGAGCATGGATGATGATTTCAGCACTCCAAAAGCTATTGCAGCTATTTTCTCATTTATCAAGCAATCCAATAAGGATTTAAATGAAGATAAAATAATCATTGATGATCTTTTAGCTATTAAGCACTGGTTTGCAGATATCAGTCAAATATTAGGAATTGATTTCTTTGATAATGATGATAAAACCAGTGGGGATGAAGAAGAGCTATTAAATATAATTGCCGATGTTCGTCAAAAACTAAGAGCTGAAAAACAATATGATTTATCTGATGAAATCCGGGATAAGCTTGTTTCATTAGGTATTGAAGTAAGTGATTAGATAATTATTTAAAAATGGTTAGTTTAACTAATCATTATTTATCTATTTTTTTATTATTCTTTTTTAGAGAATTTTTTATAATTTATAATGTTCTATCATTATTTTATTTTTAGATTCATTTTTTTAGATATTTGTACTATGCTTTTAACTTTTTCTCAAAAATGAAAATAAAATAATATATACTAGATTTATTTAAATATAATATTAAATAGTTAAAAATTCTATCATACTTAAATTAGTTTAGATGATTTAATTTTATTTACTGATATTCCTTATTTTAGCAGTATTTTGAATTTTTAAATTATTTTTTTAATGAAACTTTTTAGATAATTATAAATATTATAATTTTTAAAGTATTTTAAGAATTAAAATAATTGTTAATTATTTATCATTATAAATATGATGAAGTACATATTATATAA
>JAFRCZ010000162.1 GCA_017404125.1 Methanobrevibacter sp. | reverse complement strand
TACTCCCACTCTAATTTCTTCGTTGTTAATTTCTTCTGCCATTAAATCACCTTGTACAAGTAAAATGATTAATCATTTGATCTAATTTTTTAAATATATTATATATATAAAATATTAGATAGTTTAATTTTTCTAAAAAGTGAGTATATAAAGGTTTCTATAAATAACTAGGAGTAAAGTATATATATGAGAAAATTTTAAACTTATTAAATTTATTTAAATCAATTAAATCTTATTATATATCATTGTTTAATTAAATAAAGATTAAATTATCTTAATTTTTAAGAATAAATAAATTTATATTCTTTAAATAGTAAAATAAAATAGATTTTGATACACCTAAAATTCTAAAAAAATTCAATGAAAAAATCAAAGAACGATGGAAAATCCTTTAAAAATTCAAAAATTTCTGAACAAAGATAATGGTTGTGAATCATTTAAAACTAATTTAGAGATGAAATAAGGGTTATTATTAGGAAAAGATAATAATAAGCATATATTTAATCCAAAGAATAACAAATAAGCATATTTTAATAATATAAGTTAATCTGATTAAGAATTAAAAGAGTGTAACCTTTTATGCAACACTAAAAAACAAGAAAATTTGTCTAATATTTGCTAAATTAAAAAAATGAAAAAATAGATAAAAATTCCTAAAAAGTTCGTTAAAGGATAAACATTAGGAATATAGGAATTGTAACAAGGCTAAGTACAGTAGATGCGAATATGCAGTCTGAAGTGAGCTCCCAATCCAATTTATAGCTAACGGACAATACTAAACCTAACATAGCAGAAGACATTGCTGCTTCAATAAATCCAATTGTATGATTGAATCCTGTGATGTTAAGCAAAGACAAAACTCCTAAACCGATTAGCGGATAAATAACCAGCTTGATAAATGATGCCAATCCAACTTCCTTAAAGTGATTCTTAAATCCATCAAGGTTTAATGACAAACCTAATGATATCATAATGAGAGGAATTGTTGCTCCTGATAAATAGCCAATGACTGTAGATCCAACAGAAGGCATAGGAATATTGCATAGGGCAAATATAATTCCTAAAATAATTGACCATAATGGGAGAAATGTAACGATCTTCTTCAAAGCCACCTTAATCTCGCCATCAAAAATCAGTATTAAAATGAAGCTTAAAATAACAAAGACTATTGAAGTTGAGCAATCGCAAAATACTGCCCTTACCATACCTGCATTTCCGAAAATTCCCTGTGTAATAGGATATCCTAAAAAGCCTGTGTTTCCTAAAACCACAACTATCACTACACTCCAAATTTTCCTCTTGTCCCAGCCTAAAAAATAGAGTAGTGAATAAGTCAAAATCCCTACAATTAAACTAGTGATTAACATATAAACTGTCAAAATGCTTAACTGTGGAACTAAGGAAGCATCAGCACTATACAAAGTATTGAAAATAAGACAAGGGAGAGCTATATTGATTACTATATTATTCAAGGTTTCAACATCTTCCTCTTTCAATAGGCCTATCTTTTTAGATAAAACCCCTATTAAAATCATGATGATAATTGAAACAATGATAATCCTGAAATCCATAAAACCAACATAAAAAATTAATGAAAATAATTAAAAAATAATAAATTTAATATAAAGTTTAATTTATTAAAATTAGTTAAAATAGTTTTTGTAAAAATAGAAAAATAAAAAAAGAAAAGTACTAGTTCGGGATTTTCCCAACTAGTGAAATTTTTTAATCAACTTTATAAGAAAAGTTTTATTAGTCTACAATACCATCAGTGGTAACTTTAAATACGGCTTCCCCTTCTGGCAAGTGAGGACTGTCCACTAATCTAGCAATTCTTTTACCTGCTAAACCTTTTTTCAACCAGATTCTGTAAGTGGATGCGTGACCTAAAACGTGTCCACCAATAGCTTTTGTTGGACTTCCGAAGAATGCGTCAGGCCTTGCTTGAACTTGGTTAGTAAGGAAAACCGCTACATTGTAGGTATTAGCTATTTGCTGCAATGCATGCAAGTGCTGGTTTAATTTTTGTTGTCTTACAGCCAATGATTCCCTTCCAACATATTCTGCTCTGAAGTGTGCCATTAGAGAGTCAACAATAACTAATCTTACATTAACGCCGCTTTGGATTAATTCATTGATCTTTTCAGCCATTAAGATTTGGTGAGAGGAGTTGAATGCCCTTGCAATGTGGATTTTTCTTAATACTTCTTCACGGTCAAGGCCAAATGCATCTGCTATCTGTTCAACTCTTTCAGGTCTGAAAGTGTTTTCTGTATCGATGAATACACATTCACCATCTAAACCTCCTTTTTCTTTAGGAAGTTGAACAGTGACGGCCAATTCATGGGAAATTTGACTTTTACCTGATCCGAATTCCCCGAACACTTCAGTAATAGCTTGAGTTTCGATTCCACCACCAATCAATTCGTCAACGCCTTTACTTCCAGTAGTTATACGGCCAACATCACGTCTTCTTTCCATTACATCAAATGCTGTTTCAAAATCAATTTTTTCAGCTTTACGTGCTGCTTCAATAACTTTTTCAGCTACCCCTTCACCGATTTCCGCTTTTACAGCTAATTCTTTAGCAGTGGCAGTAGCCAATCTCATCATATCAGCAAAGCCAGCATCCCTTAATTTTTCAGCAGTTTTTTCTCCAACGTTAGGTAAGTCTTCAAGTTCTACCATAATTATCAACCCATTAAATAAATTTATTAAAGTTCATCATGCCATAAAATAAGACTTATAACTCATTTTTTAAGATCTTTTTAGGTCTAAGCCTTATTTCTTCATCATAATTATTGTAATTCACATCAGCAAGCAATTCTAAAGTTCTTCCTTCTATATCCATTGCTTTAGTTTCTAAGAATCCAAAGTCCCCTTCATTTTCTTCATATAGTTCAACAATATCATCATGTTTCATGTCAAGCAATTGCTCTACCAATTCATTGAAGAAAGTTACTTGTATTTCACCGGTATCGTCAGTGAGCTTTCCAGGAAGCATTAAAAGATATTTTGGTTTGTCTACGTAATTTCCACAATGTGGGCACTCTTCTTCATCATCATCTTCAAGAGTACGGTTACATATAGGACATTTTGGAATCAAAATTCTTTCTAAATAAGGATCTGAAAATGTGCCTGTTATTTTCACATTTCTATCCTCTAATTCAAGGCTTGCAATGTCTTTTGATGTGTATAATATATCTTGCAATTCCTCAATATCCGGAAGATTGGATAATTCGTTATAGGAAGGCTGCAAGATATTTGTTGAATTGCCTATGGATAACTCTACACGGTTAGTCATATCGTTATATCTTATGCGAGGATTTTGAATCTTGATTGCCTCATTGATATCGTAAGGCAAATTGGTTTTATCATCCCATAATGTAACAGTTATAAAACCGGAATCGTCACCGATAGTCATTTTTCTGATTAGGCCTTTAGTTCCATCCTGTCTTTCGAATTCACGAGTATCTTCCATTTCCAAGATTCTTGCTACAACTTTAATGTTTAAATCATCTTCATCTATGTCATAAATCTTCTTGGTTTGATAGATTTGCTCTTCCAATTCTTCAAATGAAGGCAAGTCAGATGATTCCGCATCACTAAGTTCAATTACCCTAGCAGTTTTTCCAACATTAAGCTCAACTTCATACATGCCTAATCTGGTTCTTGCATTTTCAATTTGATACGCTTTGCCTATGCCATAAGAGCCTTCAGCCTTTTCATCCCAAAATGAAATTCTCACTTTTCCAGTTGAATCTGCAATATCCCCTGAACGAACAAATCCGGTTGAGCCGTCATCCCTTTGGAAAGAATGGCTATCATAAATAGTGACTAACCTTCCAATGACATCAACTTCTTCACCATCGTCTTCATGATCTTGAACTTCACGAATAGTTATTGGGCCTAATTTACTTGCAATTTCATTTAATCCTTCAACAAAATCTTCGTTAACATCAGGATTGACTTTCAATTCAGTGTTCCAATTGGTGTTAACCCTATATCCACTGGTTGCATAGTCATCATATTCAATATTGCCGCCAATAACCTTAATAATATCTCCTTTGGATACTTTCAATTTGGTGTCATCTCCCCAGAGAGTGACTCTTATTGAACCGGTATCATCAGTGATTTCAATAGATTTTACATATCCTTTAGTTCCATCCTGTCTGTCAAATTGAATGGTGTCTTGGATTTTGGTTACAATACCTATTAAGCTAACATCATTGATTTCTTGGGCATTTCCAATTTTAATGATATTCTCTTCATATTCTGGAATATCGAAATCCCCTTCAACCTTAAGGATTCTGCCATCCCAATGGGATATTGAAAGCTCTCCATTTCTTTCTCTTGATTGTTCATTAAGGATTTTAACAATGTCTCCCTCTTTTAAATCAAGGCTGTTGATCAATTTAACATCATTATTCCATAATGTGTATGAAATTTTTCCAGTGCTATCTTGAATTTCAAGAGAGGTGACTTTTCCTTTCTTGCCGTTGCTTTCATAGGAATGAGGAGTAGGAACCCTTATCAATCTTCCGATTATGCTTACTTTTTGATCAGGAACAATATCTGCAATTGAAATGATATTTTCCTCATAAACCGGGAAGTCTGCAATATTCTTAGGATAGTTTTCACTTGACTCATCAATTGTTCTAAGCAAGGATCTAGGACGTAAGGAGAATTCCTTGCCTCCTCTGAATCCATCTTTACAATCAATATCTGAAATTTCAACAATGTCTCCTTCAGATATATGCTTAAGATGTTTGATGTTTTCTGTCCAAAGAACAAGCCTTACTTCACCTGTATTGTCTGCAATTTGCATATTTGCAAGTTTTCCATCATCTCCTTTTCTTGTAGTGAAAAGCTTTGGATTGGAAATAGACATTACTCTTGCAATAACGCTGAATTCCTGATTTCCAGGTTCAACTTCAGCAATGGTTTTTGGAGTTCCTGTGTCAAAATTGGAAATAGGTTCTGCCTTTTCTCCAGTAAATGGATTTACTACCATATCTATGAAATCTTTATCACTAAAAAAAGAAGCGTCTTTGTATTCTTCTTTAAACTTATTAAATTTATCTATGAATTCCTCTTTTGATAAAGCATCTTGAACTTTTTCCCAACCATCCTTAATGTATTGGAAATCTTCTTCACTAATATCTTCAGCTAAATTCATACCATTGAAAAATTCTTTATCCATACCAAACCCTCGTTTTTTTTAAATTATAAATTTAGTAAAAATAATCCAATAAAATAATGATTTGCCTTATTTGAGGCACTTAAAGACTTTTTAAAATTTAAGTTTGATCATTGATTTTATCACAATTTTTTCAAGTTAAATTATAATTTAATTTTCTCTATATATAATAATTAAGACAGAGCATTTGAAAACTAATAGTGCCATTTCAAGTGAAAAAATATTTCGATTTCAAATGCCATTTTTAAAATGTAACCATTAAGATATTTGAATAATGAAATGAGTATATGAAATAACTATAATCATTAATTCAATATAATAATATATTTATAATCTATATTATTTTAAATTTTTTAATAATCCAAATTTTAGAAAAAAATTCATACCAAATTAAATATCAAATCATGCAAATCATATCAATTTCTATCAATTTTTTTTAAAAATTTTATCAATACTGTAAATATTAAAATCATTGCCGTTTATAAAAGTTTATATTTTTAATATTTCCCATAATTTCAGAACTTAAATATCACGGTTAACTTTTAAAAATTATGTCTGTAATAATCAATTATTCGATTAAATATATAAAATTATGCTTTTTTTCATTAAAATAATTGAAATTAACATTAATTTTTCAATTTAAAGTAAATTTAACAATTTATTTGAAAAATTACTAATTAAAAAGCATTTTTAAATTAGGATGAAAAAATGAAAAAATATTATAAATTTTAATTTAATTAAAAAAATGATTTGATAATATAAAAAAGTAAAAATTAGGCAAATTACTCCCAATATGTAGAAAAGATTTTGGTCAAGGTTTTTGACCGAAGGTCAAAAAGCTTGGGTGGAAAAAGCTGGGCTAATAAGCATTATGATCCCTTTTAAAAATAGTCTTTAATATGATTTGCACGTCTAAAACCAAACTCCAGTTTTCTACATAGCGAATGTCATATTCAATACGCTTTTCAATTGAAGTGTTTCCTCTGTAGCCATTGACTTGAGCAAGACCTGTAAGCCCTGGCCTTACCTGGTGCTTGACCATGTATTTTGGAATTTCCTTTTTGAACTGTTCAACGAAATATGGCCTTTCCGGACGAGGCCCGACAACACTCATCTCTCTTTTCAAGACATTGAAGAACTGCGGCAATTCATCAATGCTCATCTTTCTGATGAATGTGCCCACTCTTGTTTTTCTTGGGTCATCTGCAGTTGTCCATTGGGATTTCTCTTCCTCTTCATCCTGAACCTTCATGCTTCTAAACTTATACATCATGAATGGCTTGCCGTTATAGCCTATTCTTTCCTGTTTGAAGATAATTGGCCCAGGAGATTCCAATTTGATTGCAATAGCTGTGATTAGCATGATTGGGGAGGTTACGATAATTGCTACGATAGCAACAAAATAGTCTTCGATAATCTTCTTGAACTTATTGAATGCATCATCCAAAGGAACATAGCGTATATTGATGATTGGCAAATCATCAAGCATGTCAACAGATGGTTTTGCAGGGAAGTACTTATAATAATCTGGAATGATCTCCGCCTTGATTCCTTCCTCTTCACATGCATCCACTATCTCGTTTAGGTGATAATAATATTTTAAAGGAATAGCTATGACAACTCTGTCAAAATCATGGGTTTTCAAGACATCCGGCAAATCCTTAAAGGTGCCGATGAATCTAGTTCCTTCAAAGGTCTTTCCCAAATGTTCCTTTCTTCCTAAAAATCCGCCTATGCTGTATCCCAAATAAGTTTTGGACTTGATTTTGCGTGCAAATGTAAATGCCAAATCATTGTCTCCAATAATGAGCATATGCTTTAGATTGCGATTGTTGACTCTCATGAACCTTAAAACGAAAACTACAAGAGCCCTTTCAATAATTGCAAAGACCATACCGAATAAGCTTAAGAGGAATAGCATGATTCTTGAGAAATCCGGCTGATTGATAACGAATAAAATAGCTACCAAAATGATGAAAGCCATTGAATCGGCCTTAATTATATCCTCTGCACCTGAAAATATGGAAGATTTATTCCTGAATGGCTTATATAATCCAAAAAAGTAGTATAAAAGAAGATAGGTTGGAATAATGCAAAAAATTGTAAATATGAAATAATCAAAAAATGGCAATGATCCTCCCAAAGGACCAAATAGAGTGGTTTTAAATCTAACATAATATGCTAGAACCAATGAAAACAGAATTACAAGAACATCTATTACTACAAGTAATGAATTCAATATTCTTTGATTTTCCTTAATCATTTTACCACTATTCCCCTATTGATTAAAATTTAAATATTATATGATTTTTTATACAATAATAAGTTTAAAGACTATTATTATTTAAAATTACCTATAAAACTCTTATTATAAAGGCCTGTGATTATCAAGACCTTAAAGCATTCCTGATTAAATTAAAAGCTAATAAAACTCCTATTCCAATATAAACAGCAACATTTACAAAAATATTGTATTTTTTTGTATAATGCTTTCTATAGAAAATGTACATTGCTCTATAGAATTCATAGATAAGCTTTGGATTTCTCTTTTTGGTCTTTTTATCTTCACTGCTTGCCCCTTTATAATGTATGATTTCAGCTTCGCCAAAGTAAACGATTCTCCATCCTGCCTGCTTAATCCTATAGCACCAGTCAATGTCCTCGCCATACATGAAGAAGGTGTCATCCAAAAGGCCAATGTCATCGATTGTGGTTCGTCTAACAAGCATGAACGCTCCAACTAAGCAATCGATTTCATAAACTCCATCATCATCAAGATTATCCAGATTATAATCGTCCTTTTCGCTTTTTGTCTTGATGTTGAATAACTTATAGAAAGCATTGACAGGATTTGGAAAGCTGCGTTTGCATGCCTTATCAAGAGAACCGTCAGCAAGTGAGACTTTACAGCCTAAAGCGCCAACATCTGCATGAACTCCTGCAGTGATGTAATCCATACATTTGTCGATTGTTGCTTCCTTTATAAGTGTATCAGAGTTTAGAAGAAGAATGTATTCCCCTTTAGCCTGTTCAATAGCTAAGTTATTGGCCTTTGCAAAACCATCATTCTTGGAGTTTGCTATAACCTTAACGGTTCCTCTTGATATTTCATCCTTAAAGTAGTCTTTTAACTTTTCCAAGCTGTCATCAGTTGACTTATTGTCTACCAGAAATATTTCATATGTGTAATGGGTTGGCTCAGCCAAACATGAATCAATAGTCTCCTTTGTCAATTTAAAAGTGTTGTAATTGACAATGATAATTGATAAGTCTAAATTATCTCTCATATTATTGCACCTAACAATTCAAATTTAAGCATGCATTTAATTAAATATTAAGAATGATTATTTTTTGATAATAATTTTTTTATAATTATTTTCTGAATAATTATTTCTTTAAGTAAGCAAAAGTGTTTTTTATAAGCTTCCATTCTATCTTAAAGTAATTCTTCCAGTTTTTTCTTAAAAATGGAGTTTTGCTTAATTTCTTTCTATCTCTTAATCCTTCTTTAACTCCATCTAAATAAATGGAGCCATATCCTTTCCTTACGAAGAAAAGGTATTTTATTGAAAATCCAAGGAATAAGAATATGAAATTGATTATCTTTTGTATTATAGGGAAGTTTTTATAGATTAAAAATATGTTGTTTCGAGCAGCCAATCTGATTTTGAATTCATTGTATCTGCTTCCGCTTGTTCCGCTTCCATAATGGTAAACGATTGAATCCGGGCATAAATAATTCTTATAGCCATATATTTGAGCTCTGTAAGACAAGTCAATATCTTCAACATAAGCAAAGAAATTGTCATCAAACAAGCCTATTTCCTCTAAAACTGATTTCCTATACAATGCTGCACCAGCACATGATGAGAATATTTCCCTTTTTTCATTATATCTCTCTACTGGCTGGCCATCACCAATCTTTTTGGTCCAGGCAAGTATAGTGTATTCATCCCCAGCGTCATCCATAATTTTTCTATTGTAATGCTGAATCATCTTTGACTGGATTGAAAACGGGTTTTCGCCTAAATCAATAGACTCATCCATAGCCTTGATGATCTCTTCCAAAGCATTCCATTCCAATTCCACATCATTGTTTACAGAATAGATATACTCGCTCTTTGCCTGCCTTATTCCCTGATTTACTGCAGGGGCGAAACCTAAATTATCTTCATTTTTAATAAGGACTATATCAATTGGATAGTTGGCGCTGCTTATGAATTCCTCAATGAATTCAATGCTGCCATCAGTAGATGCATTATCGATTATAATGATCTCTTCAATAAATCTGCTTTGAATCAATAATGTTTCAAAATAGCTATTCAAGAATTTCAATCCATTATAATTTGGTGTTACTACTGATACTTTCATATAATCACTTTAATTCATAAGGAATTCAATTAAAATTACATTTTTTTTACTTTTTAGAATACATCTTCTCATAATATTCCTGATACTCGCCGGATTTCACTTTTTCCATCCAGTCCTGATTATCCAAATACCATTGGATTGTTTCAATAATGCCTGTTTCAAAGGTGTATTTAGGCTCCCATCCTAATTCTTCAGTAATCTTGCTTGAATCAATTGCATAGCGTCTGTCATGGCCTAATCTGTCTTTAACAAATTTTATTAAGGATTCTGGTTTATCGAGCTCCTTCAATATGAGTTTGACGATTTCAATGTTTTCCTTTTCATTGTGGCCTCCGATATTGTAAACCTCTCCCAATTTTCCCTTATGAAGGACAAGGTCAATAGCTGTGCAATGATCATAAACATGAAGCCAGTCTCGGATGTTCTTTCCATCACCGTATACAGGCAATTCCTTATCTTCCAAAGCATTGGAAATCATGAGAGGAATAAGCTTTTCAGGGAACTGGTAAGGGCCATAGTTATTGGAACAGCGGGTAATGTTGATTGGCAATCCAAATGTTTCGCCATATGCTCTAACCATCAAGTCTGCACCGGCCTTTGAAGCGGAATATGGACTGTTTGCCTGGAGGGGACTTTCTTCGGTGAAATATCCCTCTTTGCCAAGGCTTCCATAGACTTCATCTGTAGAAACCTGCAAGAATTTCTTTATATTGTGTTTCTTTGCAGCATTCAATAGGACTTGGGTTCCTATGATATTTGTTTTTATAAATATTTGAGGGTCTTCAATGCTACGGTCTACATGACTTTCTGCAGCAAAATGAACTATATAATCACAATCCTTGACAATTGAATCTATCAATTCCCCATCTTGAATATCCCCTTTTACAAAGGCATAATTAGGATTGTCTTCAATATCCTCCAGGTTTTCAAGATTTCCGCAATATGTAAGAGCATCCAAATTCACAATTTCATAGTCAGGATACTTTTCAAGCATATACTTTACAAAATTGCTTCCTATAAATCCTGCTCCGCCAGTTATTAAAACTTCTACCATATTAATCACGAATAAAATTATTTATTTGGTTCTTTTTAAGCGTAATTTAAGCATGAAAATTATTAAAAGTCTGTTTCGGTTTCCTTCATTGTTTTCCATAACTTATCCTTATCAGACAAAAGGATGTTTTCCTCACCAATATCCTCCAATGGCCAGTCAATAGCAATATCTGGATCATTCCAAATGATTCCTCCTTCATCCTCACCATTGTAGAAGTCGGTGCATTTGTAAACGAATTCAGCTTCATCAGACAAGACCAAAAATCCATGAGCAAATCCCTTTGGTACAAAAAGCTGTTTCTTATTCTCTTCAGATAGGATTTCACCAACCCACTTACCATAGGTTTTTGATTCCTTTCTAAGGTCAACAGCCACATCAAAGACTTCCCCTTTTATTACACGAACCAATTTGCCTTGAGGTTGAGTGTACTGGAAATGAAGGCCTCTCAAAACTCCTTTTGATGACTTTGATTGATTGTCCTGAACGAAAGTCAAGTCAATGCCTTCCTCCTTGAAATCGTTTTCATTGTAGGTTTCCATGAAATATCCTCTTTCATCCCCAAAAACAGTTGGCTCAACAGTGAAAACGCCTTCAATTTCACTTTTTGTAATCTTAAACTTGCCCATTTTTACACCTATCTGTTTCTTTCAGCCAGTTCAATTAGGTATTGGCCATATTCTGTTTTCTTAAGAGGCTTAGCCAGTCTCAATAAATCCTCTTTAGTAATGTAACCTTTCAAATAAGCAATCTCTTCTAAACAAGCAATGTAAAGGCTTTGTCTTCTTTGCACGGTTTCAATGAAGTTACTTGCCTCAAGCAAGCCATCATGTGTTCCAGTATCAAGCCAAGCCATTCCTCTACCGAGCAATTCTACCTTTAGCTTTCCGCATTTGAGATACTCTTCATTTATAGAGGTGATTTCAAGCTCTCCCCTATTTGATGGCTGAACATTTTTAGCTATTTCAATTACATCATTGTCATAGAAATATAGTCCTGGAACAATATAATTGGATTTAGGATTTTCAGGCTTTTCCTCAATTGACAATACATTCCACTCTTTGTCAAACTCCACAACGCCAAACTCTTCTGGCCTGTTTGTATAGTAGCCGAAAACAACTGCTCCCTCTTCAAGAGAACATGCCCTTTCCAATATTTCAGTGAATCTGTGTCCATGGAATACGTTGTCTCCTAAAATAAGGGCAACATTGTCATCGCCAATGAACTCCTCACCGATAATGAATGCTTCAGCCAAACCATTAGGATTTTCCTGCTCTGCATAAGAGAAGGACATTCCCAAATCAGAGCCGTCTCCCAATAATTCCTCATACATCGGCAAGTCTCTTGGAGTGGAGATGATAAGAATTTCCCTTATGTTAGCTAACATTAAAACTGATATTGGATAATAGATCATTGGCTTATCATATAAGGGCAATAACTGTTTGGAAACAGCTTTTGTAATTGGATACAATCTTGTTCCAGCACCGCCAGCTAATACAATTCCTTTCATATAATCACGACTTTAATAATTTTAATCATTTAATTAATTGATAAATTTTATTTGAGTTTAATAGAAAATTTTATAGACATTTATTTTAAATTTTTTTAAATTTATTTATATTTTTTTAATTCTCTTGAAAAAATTATACAATGATAAATATGCGCCTAAAGCCTCTTTATAATCCCTCATTGGAACAAATCCTGAAGCATTCCATTTTTTATTATCCAAAACTGAATAATTAGGTCTTGGGGCAGGTCTTGGGAACTCTTCAGTGCTGACGGGGATTACCTTAACGTCAATATTTGATAATTCGAATATCAACTTTGAAAATTCATACCATGAGCATTCCCCTTCGTTTGTTACATGATAGATGCCATACTTGTCACTATGCAAAAGATTGGTTATTGCTACAGCCAAATCCAATGAATATGTTGGAGAGCCTATCTGATCATTGACTACAGTTATCTCATCATGGGTTTCTGCCAAATCCAACATTGTCTTTACAAAATTATTTCCATGAAGGCCATATAGCCATGCAGTACGAAGAATGAAATACTTGTCAGTGCTTTGGCGAATGAACTTTTCTCCTTCAAGCTTTGTTTTTCCATAAGCGCTTTTAGGGCCTAATTTATCGGTTTCTATAAGAGGAGTCCTTTTGCTTCCATCAAAGACATAATCTGTACTGATATGGATTAAGGGAACATCAATCTTATTGCATGCAATGGCTAAATTTTTAGGGCCTATTGCATTTACTGCATATGCCTCATCATAGTGGGTTTCACAATCGTCAACAGCAGTATAGGCTGCAGCATTGATTACCAAATCAGGGGATTTTTCACTGATGAAATCCATTACTTTATCTTTGTCAGTTATATCCAAATCCTTGGAACCGGTGCATATCAATTCAAAGTTCTTAAGGACTTCCCTTAAATCAGAACCTAACATTCCATAAGCGCCAGTTATCAATATTTTCATAAAACTCCTCAAATAAATTATTATAATATGATTTTTAATTTTTATAAAATATAAATATTATTAGTTAATTAATCATTTAAATATCTTTATATTAAATAAAAATTATATATAAAATCGTATAAACTATTAAAAAATCTAATAAGCATTGAAAATCATGCAACTATTGAAATCTATAAAAACTCAAAAATTTAATCTAAAAACTATTAAAAACTAAAAGACTTTTAAAAATATAAAAATTATTTAATAATCAATTCAACTAAATCAGGGCGATATTTATGAAGATTTGTATTGTAGGACAAGGATATATTGGATTGCCGACAGCAGCATTGTTTGCTAAAAACGGCTGTGAAGTTCTTGGAGTGGATGTCAATGAAGATATTGTTGACAAGCTAAACCAAGGAATAGCTCATATTGAAGAGCCGGGAATTTCAGATGCCATTGAAAATGCTGTGGAAAAAGGGCATTACCGTGCATCATTAAAGCCGGAAGAGGCAGACACATTTATCATCACAGTTCCCACCCCTTATGTAAAGGAAGACTTAAGCTGTGACTTAAGCTATGTAATATCTGCATGCCAATCCATTTTGCCTGTTTTAAATAAGGGAAATGTTGTCATCATCGAATCTACAATAGCTCCTATGTCTACCGATGAAGTGATAAAGCCAATATTTGAAAATGAAGGATTTGAAATTGGAGAAGATTTGTTCCTTGCTCACTGCCCTGAAAGAGTTCTCCCTGGACAGATTATGGAAGAATTGGTAAACAACAATAGGATTGTTGGCGGAATAACAGAAGAATGCAGTCGTAAAGCGGCAGATGTTTACAGAACCTTTGTTAAGGGGGAGATAATTGAAACTGAAGCAAAAACTGCAGAAATGTCCAAATGTATGGAAAATACCTTTAGGGATGTAAACATTGCACTTGCAAACGAGCTTGCAAAGATAGGTGCGGAAATCGGAGTGAATGCCCTTGATGTCATTGAAATGGCAAACAAGCATCCCAGAGTAAACATCCATAGCCCAGGCCCTGGTGTAGGAGGCCACTGCTTAGCTATTGATCCTTATTTCATTTATGCAAAGGCTCCAGATGTTGCTAAAATAATCAAGCTTGCAAGGGATACAAATAACAGCATGCCTGGTTTTGTCATTGAAAACACAGGCAAAATCCTAAGCAATCTAGACCCTGACGGGGAAAAGATAAGCATCTTTGGAGTGGCATATAAAGGAAATACTGACGATGCAAGGGAAAGCCCTGCATTTGAAATAATCACTGGATTAAAGGCTGCAGGATACGAAATAGCTATCCATGACCCACACTTTGACAATCCGGATTATGAAGATTTTGATGAGGCAACTAAAGACTCCTCATTGGTATTGATTTTAACTGACCATAATCAATTCAAAGACTTGGATTATGATGCTTTAGGCAAAAACATGAAAACAAAAATCATCTTTGATACCAAGAATATAATAAAAGAAGTGCCTGAAGGCATTACTTTAATAAACTATGGCAATTTGTATAAATACAATAAATAAAACAATAATCAATTCATACTAACTATCATTAACTCTTTTTAATTGAGGTGAAAATATGTCAACAATCGCTGAAAAGATATTTGCAAGAGCTTCCGGCAAAGGACAAGCAGAAGCTGGAGATATAGTGATGGCAGATATCGATATAGCTATGATGCATGATTTAACCGGCCCTCTTGCAGTTGAATCATTCAATAAGATTGGAACCGAAAAAGTATGGGACCCATCTAAAATCGTGATTCCATTTGACCATCAGGTTCCAGCAGACTCCCTTGATTCTGCAAACAATCATATCCTTATGAGAAGATTTGTAAAGGAACAGAAAATTGAAAACTTCTACGATGTAAAGGAAGGGGTTTGCCATCAGGTCTTGCCTGAAAAGGGCCATGTGATACCTGGCACAGTCATTGTAGGTGCAGACTCACACACATGCACTTATGGTGCCCTTGGAGCATTTGCAACTGGAATCGGATCTACAGATATGGCAATGGTTTTATCTACAGGACAATTATGGTTTAAGGTTCCTGAAACCATTAGATTCAATGTTGAAGGAAAGCTAAAGGAAAACACTTCAGCAAAGGATGTTATCTTAAACATCATAGGCCAGGTTGGAGCAGATGGGGCGACCTATAAGTCCTGTGAATTTGCAGGAGAAACCATTTCAGACATGCGAGTGTCTGACAGAATGGTTCTATCAAATATGGCCATTGAAATGGGAGGAAAAACCGGGCTTATAGAGCCTGACAAGAAGACATATGACTACCTTAAGGATAGAGTTAGCGATGAAAATAAAAACAGACTAAAGGCTTTTATGGAAAAATCCAATCTTAAAACCGATTTAGACTCATCAAGCCTTGAAATTGTTGATGTTGATGTCAGCGATTTGGAACCGCAAATAGCTTGTCCCCATAATGTTGACAATGTAAGGCCTGCCAGTGAATTAGGTGATGTTGAAATAGACCAAGTGTTCATTGGATCATGCACCAACGGAAGAATTGAAGACTTAAGGGATGCAGCTAAAATACTTAAAGGAAAAGAAATTGCAAATGGCCTTAGAATGCTAGTCATTCCAGCATCCAAGGAAACTTATCTTAAGGCACTGGAGGAAGGCTTGATTAGGATATTTGTTGAAGCTGGAGCCCTTGTTTCAGCACCTTGTTGCGGACCATGCCTTGGAGGCCATACCGGCCTTATCGGACCAGATGAAGTAAGTCTTTCAACATCAAACAGAAACTTCAAGGGAAGGCAAGGAAGTCCAGAAGGAAAAGTCTACTTGTCTTCAGCAAAAGTGGCTGCAGAGTCAGCTATTCACGGAAGAATTACTGTGCCAAAATAGGAGAAATATACTAGAAAATATGAGAAAAGCTTTAGCCTATGAGGGAATGATATGAAAGGAAAAGTTTGGAAATTTGGAAATGACATTGATACAGACATTATTCTTCCAGGAAGATATTTAATTTACACTGATGAGGAAAAGCTATCTGAACATTGCATGGAAGGATTGGTTTCTGGATTTAAGGAAAAGGTCACTGAAGGAGACTTCATTCTTGGAGGTACCAATTTCGGATGTGGATCAAGCAGAGAGCATGCTCCAATAGCTATTAAGGGATGTGGAATATCTGCTGTAATAGCTGAATCCTTTGCAAGAATCTTCTATAGAAACGCAACAAATGTAGGAGTTCCCCTTTTGGAAGCACCTGGTGTGAGTGAAATTATTGAAGATGGGGAAGAAATAGACGTGGATATGGAAAAAGGATTGATCATATCTGAGAGCGGAAAGGAAATTGAATTTAAGAAATTGCCTCCATTCATGTTGGAAATCCTTGAATCTGGCGGCTTAATAAATTATCTTAAAGAAAAAGAGGTCAAATAATGTATGATATTGCAGTGATTCCTGGAGATGGAATCGGTAGAGAAGTGATGGAAGCAACAATCAATGTTTTAGAATCATTGGATATTGACTTTAATTTTACTTATGGTAAAGCTGGAGATGAATGCCTAGAGAAAAACGGCAAGGCTTTGCCTGATGAAACAATAGAGCTTGCAAAAAATGCAGATGCATGTCTCTTTGGAGCTGCAGGTGAAACAGCAGCAGATGTTATTGTAAGGCTCAGACAGGAATTGAACCTATTTGCTAATTTAAGACCTGTAAAATCCTATCCAAACACCAATGCTCTTTTTGAAAATCTTGACTTTATGATTGTTAGGGAAAACACTGAAGGAATGTATATTGCTAAAGAAGAGGAATATACAGAAGAAGGTGCAATAGCTAGAAGAATAATCACCAGAAATGCAGAAAGGCGCATTATAGATTATGCTTTCCAATATGCTAAAAACAATAATAAGTCAAAGGTTACAGGTGTTCATAAGGCAAATGTATTGAAAGTGACTGATGGCTTATTCAAGGAAATCTTTTACGAAGTGGCTAAACAATATGAAGGTGAAATAGAAGCTGAAGATTACTATGTAGATGCTACTGCAATGTATCTCATTACAAGGCCTGAAAGCTTTGAAGTCATTGTGACAACCAATCTCTTTGGAGACATTCTCTCAGATGAGGGAGCAGGGCTTGTAGGGGGCCTTGGAATGATTCCATCTGGAAACATTGGCGCTGATGGGGCATTGTTTGAACCTGTTCATGGTTCTGCACCAGACATTGCAGGCCAGGGAATAGCTAATCCAATGGCTATGCTTCTTTCAGCCTGCATGATGCTGAACTATTTGGAAGAGTATGAGGCAGAAGAGAAATTGAATGATGCAATACTCTCTGTCTTGAATGAGGGAAAGACATTGACTCCAGACCTTGGAGGAAATGCAAGCACTAGTGAAGTTGCTGAAGCCATTATTAATGCATTGAATTAATATTTTTAATTAAAATTTCATTTTTACTATTAATCAAAAAATAAAATTATAAAAAACTAATCAAATAAAATCAAGTGAACTAAAATGACCAGTCCAAAAATATCTGTTATTCTTTCAGCCTATAATGAAGATAAATTCATTAGAAAAGCCATTGAAAGTCTAATCAATCAAACTCTTGAAGATATAGAAATAATCATTATCAATGATGGATCAACAGATGATACCCTAAACATCATCAATAGCTATGCAAAAGACGATTCAAGAATCATAGTCATTGACCAGGAAAACATTGGCCTTGGCGCAAGCAGAAACAAGGGTATGAAAATAGCTAGCGGAGAATATGTAACTTTCCTAGATGGTGATGACTGGTTTACGCAGGAGGCTTTTGAAATATCCTATAACGAAGCAAAAGAAAAAGATACAGATATAACAATGTATCAAATGATCAATTATGATGATGAAACCGGAAGGGTATATGAAAACGATTGGTTCAATTTGAATAATCTTGATGAAAGCTTTGACAATATAGTCTTTTCACCTGAAAAAACCAAAGATTTCCTATTTGACCTGTCAGTGAGCAGCTGTCAAAAGATCTATAGAAACACTTTTTTAAAATCAATTGATGCAAGCTTTCCAGAAGGCATATACTTTGAAGACATGCCATTTTTCTTTTATGTTTACCTTAAAGCTGAAAGAATATCCATTATTAGAAAGCATTTCTATTACAGAAGAAAGCACAACGCTTCAATTACCCATGTAGTCGATGCAAACTATTTGGATACTGTTGAGGCAGGATGCGAGCTTATGAGAAGATTCATAGCAAATGGATTCTATGAAGACTATAAGTTCGACTTAATTGCCTACAAGATCAATGGCCCTAGAATGGCATTGATGGACATAACAGAAGATGCCAAAGAGCCTATGTTCAATCTGATTAAAGAGGATTATGAGAAAATCAAGGAGAGCGAATATTATCAGGATTACTTGGATAATCTAGGGCCTAAGAAGAAAAAATTCTTCCTTGATGTCTTGAAGTATGATGATTATGCCCAATTCAAAGAGAATAATCCAGAGTATTGAATTTTAAAAATCTTTTGTAAAGAACTTGATAAAAAACTTAAATATAATAAAACATTTATAAGTAATTACAATAATATATAAAAATACTAAAAAATATTATTATAATTTTTATTAATTATGTAAGGGAGATTTAAAATGGACGCAGTAAAATTTGCAGCATTATTTATTATTTTCATTATGGTTTTCTCTGCAGTAGCTACCTTCATTACCTATGTGATGTAATGGGAAATAGCTATGAGATTATGATAAATGATAAATAAAAAATTAAATAAAATAATTATAAAAATATATAAAATAATAATTCTATTCTAATTAAAAGAACTCTTATGGAGGATATAAAATGGTAAAATATAATATTGGTGCAGTAGTTGCAGAATTTAATTATGACATTACTCATATGATGTTAGAACTTGCAAAAGCAGAAGCTAAAGTTCGTGATTGTGAAATTACTAAGATTGTAATGGTTCCTGGCGTATTCGATATGCCACTTGCAATCAAGAAATTGACTGAAGCAGATCAAGAAGGAAGAATTGACCTTGACTGTATCATCACATTAGGTACTGTAATTGAAGGCGCAACTGACCATGACCAAATCGTAGCTCAACATGCATCCCGTAAAATTGCTGATTTGTCCTTAGAATGGGGCAAACCAATTTCCCTTGGAATCAGCGGTCCTGGAATGACCAGATTAGATGCACACAGAAGAGTTAGCTATGGTAAAAACGCTGTTGAAGCAGCTGTTAAAATGTGTGACAGATTACAAGACATTTAAATCTATGAAATTTATATACTAAAGAATTCTAATTGAATTCTTTAAATACTTTTTTTAAAACAAACTATAATCATAGTATTATTCAATTTATTTTTTCAAAGCTTATTATTATAGATGATAATATGGAAATCTTAAAACCTGAAGAGTTAAAGGAAAAATTTGATGACCCATGGATTGCTCCATATGAAAAGGTCATAACCATGGCTGATGGAGATATCGTAGAACTTATTGAATACCACCCATGTCCAAGCGGATCAAACTGGTTGCTTTACCAATACCAGCACAGCAGCGAGCTTATCATTGATGCAAAAAGGGATGGAAACAAACACACCTACCTTTGTAAAGCAGGCAAAAAGCCAATAGACCTTAAGGCAAGTATCAATGCTGCTGGAATCGAAGAGGTTGTTATTGATGAAGAAAAGAACGAAGTCAAAGTAACTCACGGAGGCCTTGCAGGTGCAGGTGTAGGTGCTGGCATGTGCAGAGGCATGGGAGAGGGTGTCAAATACATCGAGCTTCTTGAAGTTGGTGGAGGAAGCAAGGAAGGAAAAGCTACTGTGGTAACTCCAAAATATGAAAAACTGGTAATCGGAATCGATGACACTGATGTAAAAGATGCAGGAGCAACCTGGACTATGGCTCATAATATCGGCCTTCAATTAAAAGAGGAAGGATACGAATATCTTGACCATATTATCGTTCAATTATTCCCACATAATCCTCATAAGACTCAAAACTGTGTTTCCATTGCACTTACCTTTGCTGTCATGGAAGAGGACAAGGAAAAATTGATTTCAAGACTCATTGAAATCCTTGAGCATGACACTTTATCCGATAAGACTGCAATAGCTATTCTTGAAGGTATAGGAATCCCACCTAAACTTAGAGAATATGCAATGGCTACCAAAACCGGCATGATGGATGTTGAAACTGCTGAAAAATTAGCAGAAGAATTGGATATTCCACTCATTGCAGTTACTGGAGACCAAGGCAAGGTAGGTGCACTTGCAGCTTTAGGTCTTCATGATGATGTTGATGAAGCTGTTAAAGTTTACTACTAGATTTAAAATGTTTTGATATTTTTCAAAACATCTCTTTTTTATTTTTTAAATTTTATCTATTGATTTCTTTTTTTAATCCAAATTTTTATAAAAATTCTTATAATTTTAAAACTATTTCTATTTCTCTAAAGATTCTACATAATTATCCAATAGATTAAACAAATCCTCTTTTGTATTCATTTTAAATATTTGCTGTTTTAACTCAATTGTTCTTGGCAATTTCTTTACATAATAGGCAGCTTGAGATCTCATTTTTGGAATTGCAATATCCTCTCCCTTATTCTCTACAAGAAGAGTTACATGCCTTTTTAACATTTCCATTCTCTCTTCAATTGTTACCTCTTCTGGGAGTGTTCCATTTTCTAGATAGTTTACGCAATCTCTAATGAGCCAAGGGTTTCCAAGTGCCGCTCTTCCAATCATGACTGCATCACAACCTGTTTCCTCTAGCATTCTCTTTGCATCAAAGCATGACTTGATGTCTCCATTTCCTATGACTGGAATATTGACATTCTCTTTTACTTCCCTTATAATGGACCAATCCGCCTTTCCAGAGTATCCTTGATTCTTTGTTCTCGGGTGAACGGTAATGGCTGATGCACCTGCCTCTTCAACTATTTTAGCTATTTCAACTGCATTAATGGAATTCTTATCCCAACCGCTTCTAATCTTTACAGTAACTGGAATCGGCACAATGTCTACAATAGATTCTACAATAGATTTTACCTTATCCGGTTCTCTCATCAATGAACATCCTGCCTTTGACCGATTTGTTACCTTGGTTACAGGGCATCCCATGTTAATGTCAATGATATCCGCATTTGTTTTCTCCCAAATGTACTTGGATGCAAAGGTGAGTGACTCGATATCTGATCCCACTACCTGTAGTGAAATTGGACGTTCGTAATCAGTCATATATAGCATTTCCATGGTTTTCCAATTGCCATACATAATAGCCTTATCTGAAACCATTTCGGTTTCAATCAGCCCACAGCCCATTGATTTCACAATGGTTCTAAAGCTAAAGTCGCATACCCCTGCCATAGGAGCCAAAGCTATCTGATTATCTATTTCAACATTTCCAATTTTCCATTTCATAAGAATCAGTTTAAAATCATTAATTTTTTATAACTTTTAATCTTATATTTATTTTGAAAATATTTAATTCATTCTAAAACTGAATGAAATGACAAAACAAAATAATAAAACTATTTATAATAAATAGTAAACAAATAAGCCCTTATAATCAATATAAAGCTAAAATAAGGGTTATAGAAAGATTTAAATATAAATATGATTATAATATTTATTGTAAGATTTAGAAGGTAAAAGCTTGTTTGGGAGTTCAACCTGCAAGTCCTTGTCGTGATGAGCGGCGACTTTCCACATTGTTTGGTCAATTAGGTGGCTGTGGGTTCTTCAATCTTCAAATACTTTTTTTATATTTTTATTTTTTATTAATTCAATAAATTCCGTATTTTCATATTCAACACTTTGAAAAATAGACCAGGAAATAAGATCTGCTATTTGTATCCCTTTGTAACTAAAAGAATTCACATGACTGATATTAATTGGATATTTTTTATAATTATTTAAATTTTTAAAAAATTTATTATTTAGCCGGTTTACCTCATATTGTTTATTTTTATTTTTATCTAAAAAAATAAAAGTAGGATTATTGATGAAAATTAGTTTTGCTAATTCTGAAGACAGTTCATCATACAAAAAGTTATTATTGTAGCTATAATCGACTTTATATCTATAAATCTTGTTAAATGTTACTGCAAAAACCTCATAATCAATCGATTTTAATTTTTTTAACATGCTTTTCTTTATATGATTCGGTGTATTGGTTGCTTTAAATTCATTAACATACCCAATATTCTTTTTACTCAATCTTCTTTTTTTAGTTATTAACCTATCTAATTTTTTATAATCATCAACTCTTATCCCTGCCATCACAAAGTACTTAGAGCTAGATTTTTTTGTTCCTAAATCCCCACTTTCATCTATAAAAATATAAGACATGATAAACACTTAAATTATCGGCTAAATAAAAAAAAATATTGTATAAAATAAATTAGTAAAAAGAAATATATAAGTTTTTTTACAAAAATAAGCATTAATTAGTTCTAAAATTAAAAAATAAGTGTTTCCTGTTTACTATTTATAATAAATCGTAAAAATTATAGTTTAATTATAAGTTTACGCTCTTAAATCAATTTTTGAATTTAATATATTTTTTATAATAATTTTGAAAAAATTGTGCATGATTTGAACATTAAAAAAATTCAATAAACTTAAATGTAGTAAAAATTAAAAGATTATTTGTAAAGTTTATATGGTGATATGATGAATACAAAACTATTTTTTCAAGCTTTAAGCAAATTTATTTTTGGCCTAATTATTATATGCATGCTGCTTTTTATTCCAGCAGGAACAATAGATTATCAAAATGGCTGGCTTTTTATAGCATTGCTCTTCATTCCAATGTTCATTGCAGGAATCATAATCTTCTTTAAATCTCCAGAGCTTTTAAAGAGAAGATTGAATGCAAAAGAAGAACAGGATGAACAGAAAATAGTGCTATTAGCTAGTGGAATCATGTTTATTCTTGCCTTTGCATTGGCTGGGCTTAACTTTAGATTCGGATGGCACAAGCTTCCAACTGCAGTTATAATAATGGCTTCAATTATCTTCTTGCTGGCTTATATAATGTATGGCGAAGTCTTAAGGGAAAATGAATATCTCTCACGTACAGTTGAAGTGAGCGATAATCAAAAAGTGGTTGACACTGGCCTTTATGGCCTTGTTAGACATCCAATGTACACTTCCACAATATTCCTATTCCTATCAATGCCTTTGGTATTGAATTCCATATTTTCATTTATCGTGATGCTGGTTTATCCAATAATAATCATATTTAGAATAAGAAATGAGGAAGAGGTTTTAGAGAATGAATTGATTGGATATAAGGAGTATAAGGAAAAGGTCAAGTATAAGTTGATTCCTTATATCTGGTAAAAATTAAAAAAATAGAAATAATTTTAAAAAAATTACTGATCAATAGCTATTATAACAATTAAATCTCAAAGCTTCCATCATAGAAATATCCTTTCAAGCTTTCAGGATTCTCTTTTCTATAGAATTTAAAGCTGTCTGGGTTTGAAACATAAAGATGTGAGAGAGCTATTCCAGTATCTATCTTAGCCCATTTTCCCATGAGCTTGTTTCTAAGCATTCCACGATTCACTCTGTATAAATCATAACTATCATCTTCATTATGAGTGAAGTACCATGGCTGACCATTTGCAGCTGATGGAGCAAACTGTGCTGGAATCAATCTTTCATCTTCTTTATCGGATATTTGACTCAAGTCTTTTCTTTTGAACTGATTCAATTCTCTGTATATATTATCAGGAGATTTTCCAAATGATATTGCAATAATGAACTTTTGGCTTTTATCAGGATTCTTGTAACCTTTAGGACTTGCCATTCCTATCCAGCATGTTCCTATTTCTCTACTCTGTAAATATAAGTCCACTTGTTGGAATATGAATCCTATATTTTGATAGAAATTCTCCTTTTCCTCACTGAAAAGGGCCAAATAATGCGGAGCTTTCCATCTCATCATTGTATTTATATTCTTTTCAGATAGAATCTCATAACTCCATTTTATACTGGGATTCAATTCCTTAGCATTGTCTATAAAATCCCTTATTTCCTCTAATGTATGATTGTCAAGGGGATTTTCGTCATATGATCTTATGGACTGTCTTTTGTATATTGTATCTTCAAGGTTCATTTTATCACAATATCTGCTTTTAGTTAAATGAAAATTAATATATTTTTAAAGAAATTAGAATTTAAATTTATTCTAAATCTATTTATCGATAATTATAATTTATAATAATGCCTATTTTAATTATTTGATAATTGAATCAGCTATTAATCGTGCTAAATATGTAATATATATTAATTATAAGATATAAAATATGATTTGTATTA
>JAFRCZ010000161.1 GCA_017404125.1 Methanobrevibacter sp. | reverse complement strand
TATTTTTAATATTTTATTTTTAATTTTTATATTCTATTTTGTCATTTAAGCAATAATTCTATTCGTATATTCTCAAACTTTGTTCAATTTTCATTTCCATTATATAGAATATTAGAAAATTATATATGTATATAAAATGAATATTTAATTATTATTAAATTTAAATTGATTTTTATTAACATTAGTTTAATAGTTATCTTATCAAATATTAAGTTTAATAATTATAATTTCAAAAATTATTATTTCAATATATTTTAAAATATATTAATAATTTGATTTTACAAGTCGTATGATGTTGTTTTATGAAAATATTATTAAAGCGCTTTATTTTTCATAGGATGATTGATTATAGACTATAAATATATATTCGAATATAAATTTGTAAAATGTACGAGGATTTTTTATGGAAAATCAGAAAGTTAAAACAATTTTAAAATCTGTGGTTATCATCGCTATATTGTTTGTTTTAGTTTTTGGTCTCAGAGCTCAAGCTGCTGATATCGGTGGAGTTCCAAATGAAATTAAAGCAAATTATATGGATGCAGATGGTCTTCCTTATTTCAGTGAAATGGACTCATACTTTAACTTAAGGATGACTCAGGATTATATGGATCATGGATATTTTGGTGATACTTTAGTAAATGGTTCTGGTTGGGATATGCATTCATACTATCCATCAGGAAGGGACGTTGGATCCTATCAGCCGATGATTGCATATGTAACTTCATTCTTATATGGAATAGTAAACATGTTCCAAGACATGTCTATTAAGGAAGTTGCATTTTGGACTGGTGCATTCATTTCATCATTTGCTGTAATTCCTGCTTACATATTCACAAGAAGAATAACTAATGACTATGGTGCAATTGCAGCTACTTTGATTGTAGCTTTAGGTCCTAACTATATTTCACACACATTTGCAGGATTTTTCGATACAGATATGTTTAACGTAACCTTGCCTTTGTTCTTCATACTTTTCTTTGTTGAAGCAGTAAAAAGTGACAAATTGTCTCATAGGATTATATTCTCAATATTGTCTGTAATTTCAATTGGTATTTATTCCCTTTCATGGACTGGGTTCATGTTTTATCCTGCAGTTATGATATTGGTAATGATATTATTCTTTATATTATGCTTCTATCTTGATATTGATGTTTTTGAACCATTTAAGAATTATGGCAACAAATTAGACTGGTTGATTAATCAAAAGGAATTGTTCTCAGTAGTGTTTATTTTAATTTTAGGATTTATTGGCTTATTATTCACTGTGGGAATTGGAGGTATTTTAGAAGCTATATCTGGACTTACTGGAGGTTTCTCACTTTTATCCACAGCAAATGATGTATGGCCTAACGTATTTATTTCTGTTGCAGAGATGCAAAGACCTAACCTTTTATATGGTGGGCTTCCAGGAGCATTTTTAGCGAATACCAATGGTATTGTAAACGGTATTGGTGGAATAGTTGCTTTCTTTGGTGTTTTATTGGTCTTATTCACATTTGCTCAAAGAGTACTTAGATTAAGGTCTGTAAAAATTAAAGGAGATTCATCAAAACCACATAAATCCAAACGTAAAGCTACTTCTTTAAGAAAAGAACAAGACAGATTCAGAATTTCTCTTAAAGACATAGGTTCTTTTGGTTCAGCTGATGAAATTAATAAAAGCAAACGTTTAAATGTGCTTTACTTAAGCTTATTCCTTGTATGGATTCTTTCATCTGCAGCAGCAGTAACTCAAGGTACAAGGTTTATTCAGGTATTGGTTGTTCCTATGGGTATCTGTGCAGGTATTTTTGTAGGGTATGCAGTTGATTATGTTAAAGCTAATATTGATGATGATAAAGTTTTATTGTTAATAGCTATCATATGTGCTTTCTTGATTGCATTCCCAATTACTCAGATTTATTATGGCCTTGATAATGCTTTATTGATAGGTTCAGCGGTATTTGTTGCTCTTGTAGTTATTTCAGGAGTATTAATATATCTTAGAAAATCTGTCAGAGATTCTGATGTATCTATCAAAAAGGCATTGGTTGTTGTATTGATTACTTTAGCTTTAGTATCCCCAACTGTTTGTGGAGCTTATCAAACTACCGCTGCCACTGTTCCAGGTTCAAGCGACCCTATGTGGAATGCCATGGACTATGTTAAAGAAAATTCTACTAATGATACAGTCATTATTTCATGGTGGGACTTCGGTTACCTATTCCAGATTGCATCTGACCATCCAACTTCTTTCGATGGGGGTTCCCAGTCAGGGGATCGTGCGTACTGGGTAGGTAAGGCATTGACTACATCTGATTTAGCCCAATCTAAAGGAATATTGCAGATGTTGGGAACTACAGGTAGTAATGCTTCTGAGCTATTGTGCAATTACACCGGAAGTAATGTAACCGCAGTTGATGCATTGGACAAAACTTTAGGTATGAGTAGAGAAGATGCCAAATCAACTTTAATCAAGGATTATAATTTAACAAATAAACAAGCTAGTGCTGTAGTAAAACAATCACACCCATCCAATCCTAATAACGTATCCTTTGTTTTGAGTTCAGACATGATACAAAAAGCGGGATGGTGGTCTTACTTCGGTTCATGGAACTTTGATACATTGGATAGTACAAACTATCAATACTATGTGGCTCCAAGTTATGTTACAATTAATCCTAACTCTAAAGGAAACATTACAGTTTTAAACGATAGCGGTATTTTATACAATGCTGAAGTTAAAAGAGGATCTAATGGTACTAATGGAACTACTGCTCAGATGAATGCTGTTTGGGCAAATAACGGCAGTAAAGTTGACTTGAATGGTACTGTGTATAATCCTCTCAAAGCAAGTAATCTCATTGCTGTTGAAGATGGTTATCTAACTGTAAATAAAACTTTGGATAAAAACGGAAATTATACATTATACCTTTTAGGTTCCGGAAATGAGTACACTGCTATATTAATGGATAATAAACTTAAAGATTCTGTCTTTACAAGATTATTCCTATTAGGTGGTGTAGGTCAAGACACCTTTAAAATATGTAACATGCAAGATGGAGTTTCCACTTGGACTATTAATGATGGTGCTTCAAGTTCTGATAACGCAGATACAGCATAAGCATAAGCTTTGTGTATAAAATTTAAATTAGGTTATTGATTTTAAGTTTAGCTTTTCTTAAGCTTTACTTATAATTCTTTAACTTTTCTTTTTTTATTTTTTTATTTTTTTAGATTCAATTTTTTAGAATTCTATTTTTTAGGTTTTTTTTTATTATGGGCTCTTTTTTCTAAATTAAGAATCTATTTTTACCATATATTTTATATGTTAAAAATACAAAATCTATATTATAATAAAATACTTAACAAATTTTACATATGATGGGAATATTTTTTAATCAGATATTTTATCAAATATTCCAATACATTTTAATTCTTATTTCGTAATAAATTATTTATTGGGGAGTTTATGTCTATAGAAGAAAAAATAAAAGCTATTGAAGAGGAAATTCAAAAGACCCCTTATAATAAAGCTACTTCTCATCACATAGGTAAATTAAAAGCTAAAATTTCTAAGCTTAAGGAAGAGCAAATCAAAAGAAGTAGTGGTGGATCTAAAGGTGAAGGATTCCACATTAAAAAAAGTGGGGATGCTACGGCGGTTTTAGTAGGTTTTCCATCTGTAGGTAAATCTACATTGCTTAATGAATTAACCAATGCTGAAAGTAAGGTTGGTGCTTATCAATTTACTACTTTAGAGATTATTCCAGGGGTTATGGAATACAATAATGCTCAAATTCAAATTTTTGATATTCCTGGAATCATTACTGGTGCTGCTGGAGGTAAAGGTAGAGGTAAAGAGATCTTATCAGTGGCAAGAACTGCAGATCTGATTATTGTAGTACTGGATACTCTAAATCCACAACATTTAAATGTCATCTTAAAAGAGCTTGATAATGTAGGTGTAAGACCAAACCAGACCAAACCGGATGTTAAAATCAAGAAGACACGCAAAGGAGGAATAAATGTTTCAACAACTGTTCCTTTAACCTATTTAGATGAAAAGACCATCAGGTCAATTATCAATGAGTATGGAATTCACAATGCCGACATACTGTTTAGGGATGATGTGACAATGGATCAGTTCATTGATGTCATTGAAGACAACAAGTCATATGTTCCAATGATGATTCTCTTGAATAAGGTGGATTTGGTTGACCTTGATTACTTGAAGGAACTTCAAAAGGAAATTCCTGAATTCATACCAATTTCCGCGGATAAAGGGCTTAATATTGATGCACTTAAAGAAGAAATTTTCGACCGTGTAGATTTAATAAGGGTTTATTTAAAGCCACAAGGAAGAAAAGCGGATATGGAAGATCCTTTGGTTATCAAAAGAGGCTCTACAGTTATTGATGCATGTGGAAAATTACACAGAGAGTTTGTCAAAAACTTCCGTCATGCTAAGATTTGGGGAACTTCAGTTAAATTCCCAGGTCAGAAAGTGGGTCCAGACCATGTCTTGGAAGACGAAGATGTATTGCGTATTATCTTGAAAAAATAATCTTCTTTTATTTTTTTATTTTATTTTAGAAACAATCTAATAGTGTGTTAATATGTCTATTTTAAATGATTTATCAAATGATACAGTTATTTTTATTTCAGGCACTCCATGCACTGGTAAAACAACTGTAGCTATTGAATTGAATGACTATTTATCTGATAATGGATTCAATTCAAAGCTTATTAAAATCAATGATTTTGCAATTGAAAATGATTTGGTTTTAGGTGAAGATCCAGATAAATTCTATAAAGTCATTGATATTGATAAACTAAATGATTGCCTTAATAGGGAAATCAACAATTTCTTATCAAATGATACTGAAGGATCTATAAAAGTCTTAATTGTTGAAGGCCATTTATCTCATCTTTGTGATGGTGCAGATAAAATGATTGTTCTTCGTTTAAATCCATCTATCCTTGAAGAAAGACTTAAGGAAAGGAATTATTCCAAGTCTAAAATTGAAGAAAATCTTGAATCTGAAGCATTAGCTGTATGTTCAGCTGAAGCTTATGATATTTATGGTGAAAAAGCTCATGAAATTGATGTAAGCGATAAATCAATTGAAGAGACTCGTGATTTAATATTGGAGATAGTGACTGGCAATTTGGAATCTCCACTTGGATTAATTGATTTCATGGAATGGTTTTTAAAGTAATTTATATTTTTTGATGATTCTTGCACTGTTTTCATATTTTTTTACTTTTTTCCATACTTATTTTTATAATAATATATTATAATATAGAAAACCTTTTTATAATAGAAAAAACATATCTTATCTTAATATTCCTCTTGTACTATTATATTATAGGAATATTTGTTTAATTACTTTATTTTTACATTGCTTTAAATTTGATTTCTCATCAAAATCTACTTTTATTTAAGCAAGAAGTTATTTTAAAGAGATTATATTATGTATGAGAGGAGTATCTATGGCTAGAGGAAAAAAACCTGATTGGATGATTGAGATAGCTCAAGAACGGATGGATATTCTTTTTAATCGTGCAGAAAAAGAATTTAAAGAGCATCCTGAAAGATCTCATCGTTATGTTGAGCTTGCTCGAAAGATTTCAAAGAAGTACAATACAAAAATTCCTCAAGCGTGGGGACGAAGATACTGTAAAAATTGTTACAAGTTTTTGGTTCCCGGTCACAACTGCGCTGTCCGGCTAATTAATAATGAAATTAATATTTATTGTGGCGAGTGTGGCCATATCATGAAAATTCCTTACATCAGGGAAAAAAAGTTAAAAAGGAGAGCTAAAATTGACTCTTACACTTTC
>JAFRCZ010000160.1 GCA_017404125.1 Methanobrevibacter sp. | reverse complement strand
ATTATTGCAAAAAGAAGAATGATTGTTTCCCAATTGATGTAATTTAAATAATTTGCATTTGGCAAAACAAAAAAGCATGAAACAATAGCTAAAATTAGAGAAATAGAGAATATTATTTCCTTTTTAAAAAAGTTTAAAAATCCATCTGTCAATTTATCCATAATATTATTTTGGCAAATATATTTAATAAAGTTTTAAAAAAATATACAAAATATTTATTTTGAAAAAGATTTGAAATATTAAAAAAAAGAAAAAATAAAAAAAGAATATAATTTATAAAAAATCATATTCAATTTAAGTTGGCCTATCTTTATTGAAATTGTCTTTGGATCTTACTCCAACCAAAGAAGCAAATACGGCAAGTATACAAGCTACTGCACAGATTCCACAAATGATTTGAGATGCCTGAACAACCATTCCAGCATATTTGGTTGCAAGTGGCAAGCTTCCCATAACCCATGCAAATACAAGGGTAAGAAGACCTAAACTCATGGTTTGTCCAATTGTTCTCATGGTTGCCTGAGAAGCGGAAGCTGTTGGAGCATCCTTTGGAGGAACGGAACTCATGATTGCATTCATGTTTGGGCTTGAGAAGAGTCCCATACCAATACCCTGCAAAATCATAGCTAAAATCACAAGGTAAATCGGAGTGTCACCATTCAAGAATGTTAAAATCAAAAGAGCTACAGTTGCAATACCCATACCAATAGCTGCAAGCTTTTGAGGATGTATCCTGTCTGAAAGCTTACCTGAATTAGGTGCCATGATTGCCATGATGATAGGAGTGATAATCAAGATCATTCCTGCCATTTGAGCATCCCATCCCCTTACATACTGGAAATGGTAATTCAATATTGTAGTCACTACCATAACAGCAATGTAACTGCATAAAGCTGCAATGTTTGATGAAGTGAACTTCTTGTTTTTGAACAGATGCATATTGAACACTGGGGAGGTCTGCCTTAACTCATAAGCACCGAATATCACAAGCATGACAAGACCTGCAATAGTCAATATAAGGCCAGTGCTTGTTGTAAGGGTTGTAAATCCATAAATGAATGCTAAAATACCAATTCCATATAATACAGACCCGATTTTATCGATTTTGTCCTTTTCATAGGTTTTCCATTCTCCATCGATTTTCCAGACCATAAGCAGGATACATAAAACAAGGAATGGAATTACAAAGTAGAACATGCTTCTCCAACCTAAATTATGTACCAGGAACCCACAGATTACAGGAGACAATGAAGTAGCCAAGTAAACCCCTGTTACTGTAAAACCAAGTGCTTTCCCCCTGTTTTGAGGTTTAACTGCATGCACAACCATAGCCATTGCAGACACATTTAAAAATGCAACTCCTGCACCTTGGAGAGCACGGAAAAATATGAATGATTCTGTTGAAAATGAAAGCACAGCGCCTATTGAAGCGATCAGATAGACAATCACTCCAGCAAGCAATGATTTCTTAACTCCAAATTTACCTGATATCTGCCCTGCAGGAACTGTAAATACAGCAACCACAAGGAAGAATATTGTAGGAACCCAGTTTTGAATGACATTGTTCATTGCAAATTCCTGTGCAATAGCTGGAACTCCTATAATAATTCCGTTTGATAAGAATACTGCAAAAAATGATGTGATGAAGGATACCGCCACCACAATTGTTTCTAAATCAAATTTCATAACAATCCCTCTAAATAATTTTAATAATAATTAACTTATCTCTCACCTGATATTTTTCTCTTGTTTTAATGATAATTAAACTTACTTTAAGCAGCCCTTTCAGTATTGAACTCATCCTTGGATCTTATGCCTACCAATGAAGAGAATATTCCCACTATACATAGGACTGTACAGATCATACAGACTATTTGAGATGCCTGAACAACCATGCCTGCATACTGGGAAGAGAGTTTCAAGCTTCCCATAATCCATGCAAACACTAAAGTGAGCAAACCTAAACTCATGGTTTGGCCAATTGTTCTCATAGCAGACTGTGCTGCAGATGCATTTGGAGTCTCATTTGGAGGCACAGAACTCATGATTGCATTTGTATTTGGAGTTGTAAAGAGACCCATACCTACACCTTGCAAGATCATGGCAACAACTATAAGCCAAATTGGAGTGTTTGCATCCAGGAACACTAAAATCAAGAGCGCAACAGTTGCAATGCCCATTCCAATGGCCGCCAATTTCTGAGGATGAATCCTATCGGATAACTTTCCGGAATTAGGAGCCATGAATGCCATGATAATTGGAGTGACTATCAATATAAGCCCTGCCATTTGAGCATTCCAACCTCTCACGTACTGGAAGTGGTAATTCAAGATTGTAGTAAGTGATGCCACTGCAAGATAACTGCATAAAGCTGCAATATTAGATGAAGTGAACTTCATGTTCTTGAACAGCCTCATATTGAATGCAGGGGTGTTTACTCTAGTTTCATAATATGCGAAGGCAATTAATAAAACGAATCCTACTGCAACACAAAGCTTACCCATTGTAGTCATCAGGCTTGTAAATCCATAAATAAAGAGTAAAATTCCCATTCCATAAATAAGATATCCGATTGAATCAATCTTATCGTTTTCATATGTTTTCCAATCCCCTGGAATTTTTGTAAGCATAAGTGCTATACAAATCAGGAAAAATGGAATTGTAAAGTAAAACATAGCTCTCCAGCCGAAATTATAGACCAATGCTCCACATATTACTGGAGACAATGAACCTGCCAAATAAACGCCAGTTACAGTTAATCCCAATGCCTTTCCCCTGTTTTGAGGTTTAATGGCTTGTACAACCATAGCCATTGAAGCAACATTGGAAAATGCACCACCAATTCCTTGAATTACTCTGAAAAACAAGAATGATTCGCTGGAAAAAGCCAAACAAGCCCCAATTGAACCAATCAAGAAAATTATAACCCCTACCACTAATGATCTTTTAACACCAAACTTACCAGACAATTGCCCTGCCGGAAGCGTAAAAACTGCCACAACAAGCAAGGAAATTGTAATAATCCAATTTTGGACAACATTGTTCATTCCAAACTCACTTGCAATGGATGGAACTCCAATAACAATTCCCGCTGCTAAAAACACTGCAAAAAATGATGTTAGAAATGATACAAGCACTACAGATGATTCCACATCAAATTTCATATTAT
>JAFRCZ010000159.1 GCA_017404125.1 Methanobrevibacter sp. | reverse complement strand
TGAATTTTTTTAAATTTTTTAATTTTCTTCTAGTTTATTATTCAAACGTCTTAAAATGCCTTTAAATGTATGTGCCTCTCTTCCGGTAATGAATGCTCTATTAATAATGTTTTTGAATACTTTAAGGCCATTTTTCTTTTTATGGTCAGGAATTGGCAATGTGCTGATTAGCTTTTCCATATCCTTAATCAGATATTCCTTTTCAAGTGCAGTGCTTTCTTCCAATCCTTCAACAGGATAAGTGCTCTTGTTTTTAAAGATTTCATAAAGAATTACTGCAGCGGCATGTGAAATATTCATTATTGGATAAGTAGGATCAGTAGGAATGCTTACTGTAATGTCACACATTTCTATTTCAGCATTTGATAGCCCATCCCCTTCCCTTCCAAAGAGAATAGCTATTTTATCATTGTAATTCATTGATTTTGCAAGCTCTTCAGGTTTGATTGGAATTCTTGAAAGGTTATAGCTGCCTCCAGGCATTCCAGTAGAACCTACAACAAAATCAATCTGTTTATCTGCAACAAATTCCTCGACTGTATCATAGATTTCTGCATTTTCAACAGTTTCTCTTGCATGCATAGCCTGATAGTAAGCTTCATCCTTTAGAGTGCATGGGTTGATTAAAACCAGCTTATGCAGTCCAAAGTTAGCCATTGTTCTTGCTAAAAAACCAACATTTCCTGGAGATTCGCATTCTACAAAAACAACATAGATATTTTCCTTAAGGCGAATAGTCTCTTTATCTTCAGCTATTTCTTTAGTTTTGCCTCTAGAGGTATCCCCGTTCTTTTTATCTTTGTATTTCATGTTATCTCTTAATTATGTTGGTTGCTTATTCATCATAAGCCATTTTAAGTAATTGAATAAGATTTAAAATTTTAACATTCTCCAGACCTATTGCATTTAGCCCATCTTGAATATTTATTTGGCAGAATGGACAGATTGTTGTGACATAATCTGCACCAGTCTCCCTAACCATTTCAGCTTTCTCTTTTGCAAGCTCCAATGCAATCTCTGGTTTTCCTGATTTAATTCCTCCTCCTGCACCACAGCATTGGCAAGGAAGTTTAAGCTCTTCAAACTCGACTCCCGGAATCATTTCAATGATTTCTCTTGGCTGGTCTTTAATGCCTTGGCCTCTTGCCAAGTGACAAGGGTCATGCCAGGTAACTTTGGTATTGAGCTCTTTCATCTTGCTTGTGTCAAGCTTATCTACCAAGAACTCGCTGATATCCTGCACATTGAGATTTGAGCCATATTTTGGATGATCATTCTTAAGTGTAGCTCCGCATCCTGCACAGATTGTAATGACCTTATCATAATCCTTAAAGATTTCCTTGTTTTTGTCTACAAGCTCTTGAACCACGTCAACTTGGCCTGTTCTAAGAAGAGGGGAACCGCAACATACTTGGCCTTCTGGAATGTCTATTTCGATATTGTTTGCCTTCAAGACATCAAGCAATGCATATCCTACATCTTGAGCTCTGTAATCTACCATACATCCGGTAAATAAGGCTATTTTCTCTTTATTTTCATAGTCATCAACATAATATTTGCCTTCTTCATCCCATTTCTTATTCATGGTTTCACTGAATGGCTCTTCAGGCTTGCTTACAGATCTTCCGCTAGCCACAACATTGTCCTTAAAGACTTTATGAGCATCAAGTGGTC
>JAFRCZ010000158.1 GCA_017404125.1 Methanobrevibacter sp. | reverse complement strand
GTTCATGCTAAATCTTGCTTCCCTTTATCTTTCCTTTTATCAATCTGTCTACATAATATTCAATATATCCATAGGCAATAACAGAACCTATAAAACCGCCTATAAGCATTCCATAATAAATTCCACGCTCACCCATATTGAATACAAATCCTAAAAGGTATGCAAATACCAATACAAGAACAAATTCTCTGAATGTAGTTAAAATAAAGGAAGTTGTTCCCTTTCCAAGACCTTGGAATACATTTCCTGCACTTGCACCAAATGGAACATACAATATAAACAAGCACATCAATTGGATGAATCCTGCAATTAAAGGCAATAACTGTGCACTTGCCTCAGAATATGAGAATATATAGGATACTTGATTTGCAAATACAAAGAGCAAAATGCAAACAATAATAGAGGAAATTAAACCTAATTTTACAGAATATCTCAATGTTGTTCTAATGTTTTCATATTTATGAGCTCCGTAAGCCACACCAGAAACAGTGATTGCTGCTGTTCCAACACCAATAGCTGGCAAGAGTCCTAAAGCTATGACTCTCCAGCCAGCAGTATAAACAGCCACTGCAACTGAACCTGAAACTAAAGTAAGCATGAAATTCACAGTTATGGCAAGGGCGGACATGATCAACTGTTCTAAACTTGCTGGAATTCCTACAAGCAAAATATCCTTATACATTGAAAAGTCATTATGGAAATCTTTTCTATTATAAGATAAATATGTGTCTTTTTTAATGAAAATCCAATAAAGCATCATCAAAAGACCAAAGATAGGCGCTAATCCTGTTGCAAAAGCCGCACCTGAAATTCCCCAGCCAAAGACATATATGAATATTGGATCTAGAATCATATTGATTACTGCTACAATTGCAATAGGCAGAGTTGCTCTTTTAATATCTCCTTCGGCCCTAAAAGCCCCTCCGAAGATAGGAGGTATCAAAATAGGGGCAGTAAAAAGAAATACTATCATACCATAATCCATAGCATATTTCAATACGGAACCTGCACCCATTACCTTTAATAAAGACTCCATGGATAAAAGAAAAATAACGGTAAGAACCAAAGAAACGATTACACTTAAAATAGCTGAGTGAATAGCTGCATTATTTGCATCATCTCTCCTTTCTGCTCCAATATAACGGGAGATGAGAGAAGTTGCACCAGCACCAATACCATTACCAATACCTACAAGCACCATAAACAACGGAGTCACATATCCAATTGCAGCAAGAGGATCTGGACCAAGCCCTGCAACCCAAATACTATCAATAATATTATTTAAAAAGATTAAAAACATACTGGCTATGAGTGGCCAAGCCAACTTATTGATAGCCTTTTTAGGGTCTCCTGTAATCATTTCAACATTTGCATTCTTTTCCATAAATATCATTTCCTAACTATTAATAATATATAGGTAGTAATATATAAAATTTTAAGAATTTAAATTAGGAATTTATATTATAAAACTAAAATTAATTAAATTTATTAAATTAAATTTATTAGAGTTAAATTAATTAAATTTATAAAAAATGAAAACAAATATTGATTAGTGGAAAATTAATAATAATTCAATAATAAATTCAAACTGATAAAATGAAATACAAAATATTAGAAAATCCTGATTATGAAGAGACTTATGAGCTTATTGAAGAAGGCCTTAGAAAAAAGGCAACCATTCTTCTTTTTGCATGCTGTAGAGTAAGCTATGAAGGCCGTGCATTAAGCGAGCTTGATTATGGCGAGAGAATAATCATGATGAAGCCTGATGGATGCTTCCTGATTCACCAAGACAATAAAGTGGATCCAGTAAACTGGCAACCTCCTAAATCTAGGCCAAGAGCTTACATCAAAGATGAAATACTCTTTTTGGAAAGCCATAGGCGCAGCCCACCTGAAAGACTTGAAGTTGAAGTGAGAAAAGTTCATTACGCTAACTATAACCTTATAGAAGATTATGAAGAGCTTGAAAGAGCAGGTTATGAAAAGGATATGGGAGATATGATTTGGGAAAAGCCTCACCTAATCGAAGAGGGATTCAGGCCAACTGTAAGGGAATATGCTACAGAACATGGATTCATTGACATTCTTGGAAAGGATAGTGAAGGAAACTTAATGATTTTAGAATTAAAGGCACGTAAAGCTGGAGTTGCTGCAGTAAAACAGATTAGAAGATACTTGACTGATTTTGAAAATAAGGAAAATAAGGAAATCAAAAATCATAATGTTGAGAAGCAAAAGATCAGAGGCATTCTCGTAGCCCCTTCAATAGGTGATGATGCACTCGAACTATTGGAAGAGGAAGGGATTGAATTTGTAGCTATTGAACCTCCAAGAGAACTAAAGAAAGATAAAAAAGTTACATTAGATGCCTTTGGATAAAAATATATCAAGTGTTAAATAATAAATATTAGATTGAAGATAAATAATTTTAAGATTACTTTTAAACTTTTTTAAACTGATTATTATGGATTTCATATCAACTTTATTAATTGCAATCGCATTGGCAATGGATGCATTCAGCGTTTCACTTACAAAAGGATTCACTTTAAAGACAATCACTAAAAGCCAACTCTTATGGTTTGGAATATTCTTTGGAGGATTCCAGGCTTTAATGCCTGTCTTAGGTTGGCTAGGTGGAATACAATTTGAATGGCTTATCACTACCTTTGCTCCTTGGGTAGCATTTATCCTCCTTCTTTTAATCGGTTCAAACATGATTAGAGAAAGCTTCTCCAATGAGGAAGCCGAAGAGGATTCAGATAAATTTTCATTTAAGGAGCTCACCTTGCTTGCAATAGCTACAAGCATTGATGCATTTGCAGTTGGAATAACCTATGCAGTATTAAAGACAGACATTTTAATTCCAATAATAATGATTGGTGTTACAGCATTCATATTTACAATCATCGGCCTTTATTTAGGTAAAAAAATAGGAAATTACTTTGGGGATAAATTTGAAATCCTTGGTGGAATAATCTTAATCTTGCTTGGTGTAAAAATCCTTCTTGAAGGATTGGGAATTTTAGTTTTATAAAAAAAGGAGCTTTAATTATTAAAGCCCTAAAACTATTTTTTAAGATTATAATCATTAGATTTCTAAAACGAATTTTTGACCGCTTTCTTTCTTTAAACGTTCAATCTCTTCCTTATGATGCCTTATAGCATAATCATTATAAGGTTTAGGGGATAATGAATGTCCATCATACTCTAATTTATAAATTACATACTCATCAGTATCTAAAGAAATGGTATCCTCGGCGGATTTTAATTCAATGGCATTTAATTCTTCCATGATTAATTCGAACTCTTTTTCTTCTTGCTGAATAAGTTCATCCAAATCTCTTGCTTGTATGGATTGGCGTAATTGCATAGCTAATCCAATCATACCGTTCACTTCTTTTCCACCAATTTCAAATACAGATACTCTAATATGATCCATTTGCTTAAGCATATGGTCTAAAGTTGGTTTGGTTACTGGTTTTTCTCTTGCAGTTCCAAGGATATTTATTTCATAATCATTTTCCCAATCTTCTATTTTATAAACTGCATAATTAATATTATCACATTTAATCTCTTCATCTGCCATACTATCACATTTTATTAAAATACTAGAAAATTTAATAATCTTTCCACAAAAAACTTTTTTTAATAAGTATTATTTTCTTATTACTAAATAAAATAGTTTGCTTTAATTATATAAATAATAATAAATATATCTTAAATTTTAAATATAAGATTAAATATAAAGATTAATATTAG
>JAFRCZ010000157.1 GCA_017404125.1 Methanobrevibacter sp. | reverse complement strand
TTTTGATTTATAGAATACTAATTAGTTAATAAATTTATCAAAATTTGATTAATTCAATAAAATATACAATTAAATAAATTATTAAAAAAATTATAGAGGAAGTAATATGATACCTGGTATGAGTCCAAAACAAATGAATAATATGCAAAGGCAAATGAAAAAAATGGGAATGGACATGAAGGAAATCGATGGTGTCCAAGAAGTCATTATTCGCTGTGAAGACAAAGATTTAATTATTTCTCCTGCAGATGTAAGTTTAATGACTGTTATGGGTCAGGAAACTTATCAAGTTACTGGAACCGCTATAGAAGTGGAAAAGGAAATTGAAATTCCACAGGAAGACATTGAAATGGTTGCTAATACTGCTGGTGTAAGCGCTGCAGATGCTGAAGAGGCATTAAGAGAAACCGGTGGAGATTTAGCAGAAGCTATTTTAAAGTTAAATGAATAATCATTTTGATTATTCTTATTTTTATTTTTTTATTTTTTCAAAAGATTATTTTTAAGATTTTACAGATTTTTTCCATTTAGTTATAGGAGTTTTTTAACAATTTTTTTTTATTAAGTTAATTAAGTATTCTTAAAATTTTCTAAATGGATTTATTAGAATTTGTGAGGTTAATTATGAGAGAATTAAATTTAAGAAGAGGGTTAGGCAATGTTAGGGAACTTCTTAAAAAGGATTTTAAGGATGTTTTCACTAAAAATCCTATTGTTGTTTTAACATTGCTTGCAATTATAATTCTACCTTCTTTATATGCTCTTATAAATATTCAAGCTTGTTGGGATCCTTATGACAATACTGGAAATCTTGAATTTGCAGTTGCTAACCTTGATAAAGGTGCATCCTTTGATGGTGAGGATATTAATGTAGGGGACCAATTGGAAGATGAATTGAAAAGAAATGATGATTTTTACTGGACATTTGTAAGTGAGGATGAACTGCGAGAGGGGGTTAAGAATGGAACGTATTATGCGGGAATAGTCATTCCTAAAAACTTCAGTAGTTCCATCAAGTCAATCACATCAGATGACCCTCATTCTGCAGAGTTGGAGTATGTTGTCAATAGGAAAGCTAATCCGATGGCTTCAAAATTAAGTGATTCTGCAGCTAGGGCAGTTTATAATAAAGTCAATGCACATATTGTCCAGTTTATTAATGTTGCTGCATATGGAAAATTGGGAGAGTTGCAGTCTTCACTTGCTGCTGGTGCAAGCCAAATGTCTGCTGGTGCAAGCCAACTTCAATCTGGAGCTTCTAAAGTTAAGGCTGCTGAGTCCCAGGTGAAATCTGGTGCTTCCCAAGTCAAATCCGGTGCAAATGATTTGGAAAAAGGGGCTAGTCAAGTTCAGTCTGGTGCTTCTCAACTTAAATCAGGAGCTAGTCAAGTTAAATCAGGTTCAGCACAAGTTTCATCATCTGCAGATCAAATTTCAGCAGGTTCAGCACAAGTGCAGAATTCTGCAAAGCAATTGGATGATTCTGTGGATGAAAGCTTATTGCCCGACCAACTAAAACCAGTTGTGCATGGTTCAAAAGAATTGGCTAATGCGAGTTCTAATTTGGCAGGAGCTTCAAGTGACCTTGCCAAAGGTTCTTCAAAATTAGCAAATAGCTCTGCTGATTTGGCTGATGGTGCTTCAGGAGTTGCTGATGGTGCATCAAGTCTTGCAGGTGGTGCTTCCAAGTTAGCAGATGGAAGTTCTCAACTTGCTGATGGTTCCGTAAGTTTGGCAGCAGGTTCTGCATTGCTTGCAAATGGTGCTTCTTCTGTATTGTTTTCAGCTTCCAGCGGACTTGCAGGTGCAGCAAGTTCACTTTCCAGCATTACTGGAGTGGATGAAAATCAAATTGGTGATTATATTTATTCTCCAGTCACTTTAAAGGAAAATGAATTATACCCTGTTCCAGATTACGGGTCTGAAGTTTCTCCATTCTATTTGGTTTTATCCATGTGGGTAGGTGCAATAATCACTTGTGTCATGCTTAGAACAGGCCAATCAACTGGAACAAAATACACTCCTTCTGAAATGTACTTTGGTAAATTATTGATATTTTTGGTAATGGCAATTCTAGAGACTACAGTAACTATTATTGGAGCATTTTTGTTAGGAATCAAAATGGCCAACCCATTACTGTTTGTGCTTTCGGCTTATTTCATTGCATTGATATTCATGCTGATTTGCTACTCTTTGATTTCTGCATTAGGGCATATAGGAAAAGGATTAGCTGTAATATGGCTTGTATTCCAGATTTCCGGTACTGGAGGTATTTATCCTATTCAATTGATGGGCCCATTCCTTCAAGCTGTAAGCCCATATATGCCAATGACTCATGGAATCACTTTGCTAAGGGAAACTGGATTAGGATTGATATGGTCCAATTACATTCCATCATTTTTAATATTGATTGCCATGGGTGCAATTACCTTGGTTTTAGCATTGATTGTAAAAATGTTTGCAGACAAAAGAGCCCATTGGTTTGAAGAGAAATTAAATGAAACTGATTTGTTCTAAACAAATCATTTTTATTTTTTTAAAAAAAGAAGATATTTTTAAAAAGAGTTTTCCATTTTCTATTTTTATTTTAATTATTTTTTAAAAAGAGCTATTTTATTATTTATTTTAAAAAGATTGTAAAAAAGTAAAAAATTATATCAAAAGGGAATAATTTAAAATTAGAACAATTAATTTAGATATGTTTTATCCATTTCTTCATGTACTTCTTCATATCTATTTAATATGGTTCTGATTAAGTCTTTGCTTATTTTATTGAATTTTTTATCTAATAAATCGACTCCTTCTTGAGTGATTCCTTTTTTAGTGGCTACTTTATTTATAATGTCCTCATTGGATAATTCCTGATCATCCTTTAGCATTGCGGTCCCTACGACAGTTTTTAAAACCATTTCCTCAATCTCTTCTTTGGAAAGATTTGAATAGTCGCTGCAGCTTTGAGCAAATTTCTCAATCATCATTGCAATGAAAGCAGGTCCGCAACTGGTAATGATTGTAGAGAGTTCCAATTCATTGTCCTTTGGATGAAGATTGTCCTCATCTTCATTGAGGTAAATTGGATTATCAATTTTTTTTACTATGCTGAATTCATTAAATAAGTCTTCAACAAAGAGCCTTTCCTGCAAATCCACTTTAGAGTTGTGTTTTATAAGTGTCACTCCTTTTCTTCTTGCAAGTGAGCTAATTGAGTTATTGGAAGTGACAGTTGAAGCTAAAGTAGGAATGACTAAACTTAATTTTCCATCAAATAATGGTTTTATGTGGTTGAAGTTAAGTCCTGCACAGGTGTAGATGATGTGGGTCTTTTCAGTGATGAACGGTTTGATTTCCTCTATGATTTCTTTAAATTGAGGAGTTTCGACGGAAATAAGGATTTTCTCACATTGTGTTGCGACTTCTTTGTTATCTGAAGTAATGTTTAGATTTTCTTCTGGATATTCTTCAATTAAACTTTCAAATTTATTAAGGTGTCTATTTGAAACAATTAATTCTTCGTCATCTAATAGTAAATTAAGTTTCAGTATGTTATTTACTATCATTGAACCCATATTTCCGTATCCGATAACTCCTATTTTCATAGTTTCCCTTTCACTATGTGTTTTTTTAATCAGGATTTTGAGATTTTCAATTTTTATGCATATTATGGATAAAAGTTTTCAAATCTGATTAAAAAAATTTATTAAAACTATATCGTTATGAAATAATTGTTACATTATTTATAACTAATATAATTTATTATTTAACTCATTAATAAAGTTTACAGTTTTATTT
>JAFRCZ010000156.1 GCA_017404125.1 Methanobrevibacter sp. | reverse complement strand
TATAATAATATTTTTCAAATGCTCTCGCTTATTCTATTTATATGAAAATAAATATAATTTAAAATAAAATAATTTGAATATAGTAATTTAATAGATAATATGATTTAAAAAGCGTAATTATAATTATAATGGTGAAATAATGAGTACCGAAAGAAAATACATTGTACTGAAAGGAGGAAGGGAACATAACCTCCAAAACATTGATTTATCCATACCTAGAGACAAGTTTGTAGTGGTTACAGGTTTAAGTGGGTCTGGTAAATCAACACTTGCATTTGACACTATTTATGCTGAAGGACAGCGTAGATACGTTGAATCATTATCTGCTTATGCAAGACAGTTTTTAGGTCAAATGAAAAAGCCTGAAGTTGATTATATCGAAGGATTATCCCCTGCAATTTCAATTGACCAAAAGACTACAAAAGTAAATCCAAGATCAACAGTAGGCACCATTACAGAAATCTATGATTATTTGCGTTTATTGTATGCAAGAATAGGAATTCCACATTGTCCTAATTGTGGAAAGGAAATATCCCATCAAACCATTGGACAGATAACAGAATCCATCATTGAAGAAGGTGAAGGAACAAAAATACATGTCCTTGCACCTGTTGTAAAGGATCGTAAAGGTGAACACAAAGATATTCTAGAAGACTTTAGAAAAAAAGGATTCGTTAGAGCACGGGTAGATGGTGAAATAAGAGGATTGGATGAAGATATAGAGCTTGGTAAAAACTTTAGACACAATATTGAACTTGTAGTAGATAGGCTTGTGATAAGGGAAGGAATCGACTTCCAAAGAAGGTTATCAGATTCTGTAGAAACCGCTTGTAATTTTGCAGAAGGGCTTGTAACTGTCATGTTTAATAAAAGGGATGATGAAGGAAATGAAAGCACATATGAAAAAACATATTCCGAAGACTTTGCATGTACCAGCTGCGGCATAAGTTTCCAGGAATTGACCCCTCGTATGTTCTCATTCAATGCACCACAAGGTGCATGTCCTGAATGTAATGGTATTGGAACAAAAATGGAAATGGATCCTGACTTGATTGTCCCTAATAAAAACCTAAGCTTAAATGATGGAGCTATCGTTCCATGGTCAAAATCAACAAAAAAGGAAAATTATTATTATCAAATGCTTAAATCTGTATCTGAACACTTTGGCTTCAGTATGGATACTCCATTTAAAGACCTAACTGAAGAGCAGCAACATATTATTCTATATGGTTCCAATGAAAAAGTTGCTTTTGCCTTCAAAAGAAGAAACAGGTCTTATAGGGTAAACCGCAAATTTGAAGGTGTAATTACTAGAATGGAAAGGTTATACATTGAAACCAAATCCAATTACAATAGAAGTTATATCTCTAAATTCATGAGTGACCGCAAATGTCCTGTCTGTGGCGGCAGAAGGCTACGTCCTGAAGTATTGGCAGTTACTGTAGGGGATAAGAACATTATGGATGTATGTGACATGTCCATTAAGGACAGCTATCAGTTCTTCCAGGATTTAGAACTTACAGAAAGACAACTCTTCATCGGTAAAGAGATTTTAAAGGAGATTAAGGCAAGATTAAAGTTCTTGGTAGATGTAGGATTGGATTATATTACAATGTCTAGGTCTTCAGGTACATTATCTGGTGGTGAAGCACAAAGAATAAGGCTTGCTACACAAATTGGGTCAGGCCTTGTCGGTGTCTTGTATATATTGGATGAGCCAAGTATAGGTCTTCACCAAAGGGATAATAAAAAGCTTATAGGCACTTTAAAGCATTTAAGAGATATAGGAAACACTTTAATAGTTGTAGAGCACGATGAGGAAACCATTTTGTCTGCTGATTATGTCATTGATATAGGTCCTGGAGCTGGAGAGCATGGTGGGAAAATAATAGCTGAAGGAAGCCCTGAAGAGATTATGGAATCTCCAGTTTCAATAACCGGCAAATATCTATCCAGAAGGGAAACAATACCTATAAATACAGAAAGAAGACCAGGAAACGGCAAATACCTCACTATTAAAGGTGCTAGAGAGAATAACCTTAAGAACATAGATGTTGATATTCCATTAGGATTATTCACTTGCGTTACTGGTGTAAGCGGTTCCGGTAAAAGCAGTTTGATTAATCAAGTCTTGTATAAAGGCTTATCAACCATTATCAATAGGAAATATTTGCATCCTGGAAAGCATGATTATATTGAAGGTATTGAAAACATTGATAAGATCATTAGGATTGACCAGACTCCTATTGGAAGAACTCCACGTTCAAATCCTGCTACATATGTGGGGGTATTCACTCCAATCAGAGAGCTCTTTGCAGATACTCCTGAATCTAAAGCAAGAGGCTATAAGCCTGGAAGATTCAGTTTCAATGTAAAGGGAGGAAGATGTGAATCCTGTTATGGTGATGGTATAATACAGATTGAAATGCATTTCCTTTCTGATGTCTATGTTCCTTGTGAAGTATGTAAAGGCAAAAGATACAATGATGAAACATTAGATATTCGCTATAAAGGAAAGAATATCTATGAAGTATTGGAAATGACTGTAGAGGAAGCTTTGGAATTCTTTGAAAATGTACCTAGAATCGCTAAGAAGCTTCAGACATTATATGATGTTGGTTTAGGCTATATAAAGCTTGGACAACCTGCTACAACTCTCTCTGGAGGGGAAGCGCAAAGGGTAAAGTTAGCTAAGGAGCTATCTAAATCCAGCACTGGACAGACATTATATATATTGGATGAACCTACTACAGGTCTTCATTTTGATGATATTAAGAAACTATTGAATGTTTTAAACAGACTAACAGATGCAGGAAACTCTGTTGTAGTAATTGAACACAACCTAGATGTTATCAAAACAGCAGATTATATAATTGATTTAGGTCCTGAAGGTGGAGATGGCGGTGGAGAAGTCATTGCTACCGGTACTCCTGAAGAGCTCGCTGAGTCTGGAACATATACTGGAGATTTCCTAAAAGAGGTCTTAAGTGAGAATATAACCGCTCATGCAAAAGAGTTAGTCGAAGAAAATTCAAGTAAATAATAGTGATAATAGGTTATAATTAATCTATTATTTACATTCTTTTTTTATTATAAAATTAGTTTTTTATTTTTTTACTTCTATTTTTTTAGAAAAAGATTTTTAATCTTCTATTTTTTAAGCAATATTGATCTTTTTTCAGCTACTTCTCTAACGTATTTGTCCTCATCGCTATTTGCAATATCTTCTAAAACAGATGAACTTTGAATATTTTTACATGCAGATTCTCTAATCTTGGAATCCTCATCATTTCTAGCTAAATTGACCAAGATTTCCTGATTTTTAACTTTAGAGATAGCTTCAATACGTGCATCATTAAACTGTCCATTGATTGATATGTCTTCTAAAAGATTTTTATCCTTAATCCTTCTAATTGTATTTAGTCGTATATTAGAATCCTCATTGCTTTTAACTATTTCAGATAAGATATTTTCTGATTTGATTTTAGATATAGCTTCAAACTTGCTTTCAGGATATAGGGATTCTTCGCTTATTTTAATTAAAAGCTCTTCATTTTCAATATTGGCAATAGCTAATTTGCTTATATCCACATGTTTAGAATTGATAGCCACATCAGTTAAATAATCCTCTAAATCTGCATTTCCATTTTCAAGGTAATTTTCCTTATTGCTTATGACTTTATTTAAAGCATTTTTCGCTACAATTAAATCATCATCTTTGATACTAACTTCAATTAAATTATCCAATGAATCAATATTCTTAATAGCTTCACTTCTAACGAAACTATCCGCTTCGGATGTACATATGTCTTTGATAATATTTTCATTTTTTATATTTTTTAAGGCTTCAATTCTTACGAATTTATCTTCATCATTGAGTGCAATATCTTTTAGGACATCTTCATTATTGATTTTTTCAGTAGCCTTTATTCTTGAAGAGGAATGGTTGGATTTTAATGCAATTTCAACCAAATCATCTTCACTATCTAACTTTTCAATTGCAGCAGAACATACATGTTCATCCTCTTCATTAAATGCGATTTCCTTAATTATCTCATGATCATTATCCTTATCCAATTTGTTCAATGCCTCAACTCTAATGAATTTGTCATAATCTGCACCATTCAATGCAATATTTGATAAAATTTCTTTATCTGTAAAATTGTCTTTATTGATAATCATGTTTATTATCTTAGTGTCAGTTGAATTTTTCAAAATTTCAGCTAAAATTCGATTGCTTTCGATTTTTTCAATTGCATTTAGCCTCACTTTTTGATCTTTTGCATTAAGGGAAAGGTCCATCAATACAAGTTCATCTTCAATTTGGCGTACCGCAGATAATCTGTTTTTGCCTTTTTTATCAAATTTGGCAATTTCAGCAAACACATTTTCCACCATACCTAATTTATCGAATGCTATTTGCCTGACATCACTGTATTTTGCATTGTATGCCAATTCCTCTAAAATGTCTGGATCAATGATTCTGGATGTAGCAATGGTTCTGACATACCTGTCCTTGTTGTCCATAGCCAAGTCTTCCAATACATCCTGTGATTTCATTTCCATAACAGCAGCAATCCTATTGTTTCTGTTGCTATGATTTTTTGCAATCTGTCTAAATGTTTCGTCTTTTAATACATCTTCTTTAGACCTTGAATCATTTTTAAGACGTTTTTCCTTTGCTGCTTTAATATCCTCTGGACCTATTTTTTGGGCTGATTCAAAATCGATAGCCTCTTCTTTTTTCTTATTTTTGTCCTTTTTATCTTTTTTAATAAAATCAAATAAGCCCATCATTTCACCTGAAATTACCTTATTGTTCTTTTTTAAATTTTTTCTCTAATACAATGATGATTACAAATGCAATTAAAGCTAGAATGATGCATGGAATCCATGAACCTTGTATTGTAGAAGTGATTTTCATAATTGGCAATCTTAATGTTCCTACCATTATGCCTATTAAAAATGCCATTGTAGCTGATTCGTATCTTTCCAGCAAGTAATTCAATAGTTTGGAAAATCCTAAAATACCTATTACTGCTCCTATTCCAAAGACAAGAATCTCAATAAGATTTCGTGAATTCAAGGCATTTAGCATGTATTGGTACTGTCCAAGAAGCAATAATAAGAAAGATCCGGAGATTCCCGGCAATATCATAGCACATATTGCTATAAGTCCTGATATGAATATTACTATAAGACTATGGTTAGTTGCAATAGGGTTCAACCCTACGAAAATATAAGAGAGAATTATTCCAATTATGGTTAAAATGATTAATTTAAGATTAATGTCATCCAATTTAGTGTATAGGATATACGCAGAAGCCAATATCAATCCTAAGAAGAATGAAAAGGTATATGCTGTTTGGGTGTCAAGCAAGTAACTGATTACTTTTGCAAGGGTGATGAATGCTATTCCAATACCCAGTATTAATGGAATGAATAGTTCAAAATCAATCTCTTCAATTAGTTTTTCTTTAAAATCAGTGAAATTTCCCTTAAGCAATGGCTTTAAGAAGCTAAATCGGATACTGCTTATAGCATGGATTAAACGTTCATATATTCCTGTGATTAAAGCAATTGTTCCTCCTGATACTCCTGGAACAATATCTGCAGATCCCATAAATAATCCTTTAAGGAAAATCAAGACCATTTCTTTAAAATTCAAATTCATTTTTATTCCTCAAAATCATAAAAAAATAATAATTATTCTTCAAAATCATAAAAAAATAATAATTATTCCTAATAAATAAATATATTATTTAATGTTTATATTACTTTTTATACTTAATAATCTTATAGAAAATATTATCTATAAGAGATAAAATATCTGAGGAAATATATTAAAAAGACAAATTTTACAAAAAAGTCCTTAAATTGCTTATTTTATTAAAAAAAAAATATTGATTTAAACAATAATCGATTTAAGTTCAAAAAATAAGTTATTTTATAATCTAATAATTCAATTATGATGATTTTTCTTAAAATTGCTTTTTTTTCATTTTAACATTAAATAAATCAGTTTTATTAAAAAATAGGCATTTTAAAAGATTTCTTAATATTGGTTTTTAAATAGCATAAAAGACAGCTTTTTAAATGAATTTTAAAAAACGGATATCCTTTTTTTATTCAATAAAAGAAAAACGGATAGGTCTTCTTTTTTGAAAAAAAGCCCAATTTTTACTAAAAGTATATATATTATAAAAAATAGAAAAATAATCACAAGAATTTAATATATTCAGTTTATACGAACAATTTATTTCAAAATGGAGGTGTAAATATATCGAAAAAGATACATTTTGCCCTGATTTTAACATTAATATTGTTCTTGAGTATTAATGTAATATCAGCTAATGAAATAAATGACAATGATTCAAATAGCATTGTTTCAGCTGATGCTATAGAAATTGATTCAGTTGATGATGATAATTATGTTTCTTCTGATTTTACTAATAATCAAATTGAATAAAAATCACAATCTGATAGTATATCTGCTAGCCATTCAAATGATGCTGGCAATAGCAGTACTGCAAAAAAATTGCTGGGCAGTACTGGATCTGTAGATTCAGATTCAAATGATGCATCCCAAAATATATTAGGGGCATCTAAAGAGAAAACTATTATATCTGTCTCAAAAACATCAGTTAAGAGAGGCACAACTTTATATATTTATTTAAAGGATAGTGAAGGTAATCCTATAGCTAATAGAACTATATATATGACTATGGGAAATAATAAATATGAAAAAACAACCAATAAAAATGGTGCTGTTAATTTAACATTTAATGTATTTTTAGGTAAATATACTCTAAAAGCAAATTTTAAAGGAGATTCTCATTATCTTTCCAGCAATGGAACCTTTACAATAAATATTTATCAAGTAAAAACTAATATTAGTGTTGCTAGCACATCTGTTGCTCGAGGCAAATATTTATATGCATACCTTAAGGACAGTTCAGGCAAAGCAATTTCTGGACAAACTGTCAAGATTAACTTTAATGGAAAGACTTTTACTAAAGTAACAAATGCAAATGGTAGAGTAAGTCTTAAAATCCCTTCAGTTGCATCTAAATATTCAACTAAAATTACCTATGCAGGTAATACCAGTTATAAGGCACGCAGCAAATCCTTTACTTTAACTGTCTATAAGACAAAGACCAATATTACTGTTGCTAGCACATCTGTTATCAGAGGCAAATATTTATATGCATACTTAAAAGACAACAAAGGCAATCCTTTGGTAAATAAAACCATTAAAATTAAGTTTGTAGACAAGTATTTCACTAAAACAACTAATAAGAATGGTAGAGTAAGCTTAAAAATTAATTCAAAACCAGGATCTTATGCAACAAAGATTATTTATGCTGGTTCCGGATATTATCAAGCGTTTACTAAATCATTTAATTTGAAATCTTATGTAGCTACTACTAAGTTTACTGTTGCAAATACTTCAGTTGTTAGAGGAAAATATTTCTATGTTTATTTAAAAGACAGTTCCAATAAGGCATTATCTGGAGAAAAAGTTGTTATAACCTTTAATGGTACCAAATTCTCAAAAACTACTAATGATAATGGTAGAGTAAGCTTAAAAATCAATTCACCTGTAAACTCTTACAAAGTTAAATTGAATTATGCTGGTTCTGTCAGTTATAATGCAAGTAGTAAATCATTAACTCTTCAAGTTTTAACAAATAATACAGCTAAGATAAAAGTTAAAAATAGTACTCCTGGAGAGTTTACTATAAGATTAACTGACTTAGATGGAAATCCTATTGCTAATGAGACTGTTAGCATAACTTCTATTTTAGGTAATCAATCTACTGGAACTGGAGTTAAGATGACTAAAAAAACAATTATCATTAACTCCGATAATATTTACTCTAAAGCAAAAGATTTGAAATTCATAGAGGATATAGCAACAATATTAGGATCCAAAGGATAT
>JAFRCZ010000155.1 GCA_017404125.1 Methanobrevibacter sp. | reverse complement strand
TTAACTAATTTTAAGCTATTTTTAAGACCTTTATTTGTAGATAATGTCTTAAATCCCCAGTAAATGTCATCTGGTTCATCAGGTGTGACTATTACCTCTTTAGCAAACTTAGTGATTTTGAATGAAAATATCTTATTCACTGTAAGTTGCTCTTTGCAAAACGCTAAGTTATCCATACCTATATCTACAAAGGTACCTTTCTTATTCCTCTTTACAGTGAATCCCTGTCTGTAATCACCTAATTCGGCTTTTCCAACAGGATGATGAGGCACTCTTAAAGGAGGCAATATGCCGACATGCCTTAATTCAGGCTTTATTGGAATTGCCTTTTTTCTAAGGTACTGTGGAGTATCCATATATTTGAGAATTTCAGCAATGAAATCTCCATCATCAGTTTGTTCGCTGTCTGGAATTGAAAGATCTTTATAAATCACGACTTCATCCACTTCAAACAAAGCTAAAGCCCTTCCAATTAAACCAACTTTTGAAGTCTTTAATTTTAAGTCTTTAGTTTCTGCCAAGAATGAATTCGGTATAAAGACTGATACTTTATTATTTTGCATATTATCAAATTTTAATTTTTAATCTATACGCAACATCGATCAATAAAGCATTTAATTAAGCATTTAATCAAAAGTACTGAATCAATCTATAAAAATAAGAAAAATAATAAATTCATGACTTGCATGATTTAACGAGTTTACAAACATAGCCCTAGCTAAACCACTAAAAAACCTATGAAAAATGATTTCTTAACACTGATATTTAACATTAGACAGATGTTTAATACCAATAAATCATGAAAAATAATAAAAAATTTAAAAATTTCTTATAAATTACATAATGTAGACATATAGATTAGTAATATTTAAGTTATTTATAGTATATAAAGGTTTTGTTAAAAAAAGTCAAAATTTCAAATCATAGCTTATTTAATTGCTTTCTAATTGTGAGAGATAATTCTTCATATCCTTCCACCAGTTTTCATGAGGATTCTCTATTGGAGGAAATCCTGGACCTCCATTGCCCTCTATCAAGCTGATATCATCTTCATCCAAACATACATCCCAACCTATCAAATGAAGAGAGTCTGGAGCCAATTCATGAGCCTTTTTGCATAATTCTATAATTTCATACCATTTTGGAATGACCTCTCCATATAGCTGAACTCCAGAATCAGGATGCCTTTCCACATCAAAGGTTTGATAATTCATCCCTTTGAAAATCTTTCCGGTATGATGATCAATTGGAAAACGTATGCCTCCACTGTGAATATTATCTACAAATGCACCTTCAATTCCAACCCTAAGATATGAAAAGACTACATCAGTTTTCCCATTGATGGAGAATGTGCAAACTCTAATTGTATTCAAAGATGAAGGATTTACCTTATGAAGCCAACCGGTCTGTTCATGATACTCCTCTACAATATAAGATTCATCTTTAGATAAAATCTCTTCATAAATTTCTTTATAATTCACTTCACTTGTATCAAAAACAGCTATTCCTTTGCCTCCCTTTCCTATTCTCCTTTTGGCAATGAGCTTATTGATATCTTTAAATTTTTCTTCAAATTCCTCAAGAGAGATTTCATCAATCACACACCATTTTCTATGAATATAAGTTTCCCAATTCGTACAAAACTTGGCCTTATCATCTAAAAGAACAAGTGATTCCTGACTGGAATTGAATTTCCTTTTTAAAAAACGCAACCTTTCCCGAGTGATGTGGTGATTTCTCCAAAACCATCCCTTCTTATTGAAAACCATGGAAAAATAATCTTCAGGCATAGCACCAAGGAAAACCCAAGACAACATGTAGTCAAATCTTTGAAATTTAGATTTCAGTCCTTTATCCATACCCCGTGCCTTTTGCTCTTCTCTAAAATCCACTGCAATGATATCTTCATATTGAAAATTGATTAGATCATTTAAAAAAAACTCACTCCACTGCCTTTTCCAAT
>JAFRCZ010000154.1 GCA_017404125.1 Methanobrevibacter sp. | reverse complement strand
ATTCTTCCAATACCATACCTTCATCCAAACTATTAATATCCACTGTTTTGGTAGTTATCAGACTAAATGCAGATTTAGTGTCCATAACTACTAGAATTGAAAAATACTTTATCCATTTGCTCTTAACGATTTCATATAGAATCTTAATTAAAATCAATGCTAAAGCTATTAAAATAGCATTTAGAAGTATTGAAATTGATTTTGGATAAAAGATGAATTGATTGGAAGCTGGGAAAGAGGAATTTAAGAAATAATCTAAATGGATATGATTCAAGTCTAAAAAGGATAATGCCAAAGACAAACCGATAAAGATCTTAAAATCTCCTCCTCCCCAGAATCCAATATACCACAGAACAAATGAGATTGCTGTGATAAATGCTGTTAAAGCGATTGAAAAGAGAAATATGAAGGGATTATCTAATAATATGCTTAATATTGAATTAAAGACCAAACCGTAAACAAATAGGATGAAACTTAGTTTATTGGGAATTATTCCAAATTTCAAATCATAGCAGCCAGCAATGAATAGAATTAACAGTAGTACGAACAAATGTATTTGACATGATTGGAATATAAGATGAATATTGCCAAAAGAATGATTCATATAGAAATCCAGAATATTCCCAATAAAAACACAACTATACAAGAGGAAACCTCCGATATAAAGAATTATAATCCTATTTCAGGACCCTACTTTTTAGGAATTCTAATAAAATAGAATTATAATAATCGAGTTTATCTTAAAAAAACCACCTAATAAACTTAAATTGTTTTTAAAAGACAATTGAATATTATTTTTTCATTATATTTAAATATAACAGTTTTTAAAGGAAAATAAGTGCAATTTAATTGTTATATTGATTTTAAAGTGAAAAATTAGTATTAAATTAAAAAAATAGTGCTAAATTATAATTTTTAATCTGGTTAAAATATTATAATGAAAGTAAAAAATTAAAAAATTTAAAAAAATAAAGTAGATTATTTTACAAATGAATATGCTTCAGACAAGATAACAGAAGCATTATCCACTACAATGCCATTATTTTTAAAAACTGACTTATAATTGAAATCATGTCTTATGCTGATGAATTCATAATCCTTAGACCTTGATTCGACAATCAATCGTTTTCCTTTTAATTTTATATTATTCTCATTTTTTGAACTTCCTTGATCTTGATTGTCATTATTTCGTTTTTCAAACAGCTCATCATTTGAAATCTTAACAACCCTGCCTTCGATAATCAAATCATTTATTATGTTTAAAACCAGCCCAAAATCCAATTCCAAATCAATAGCTATCTCATCCAGGAAACAATCTTGATACTTAATTAAATAACTCACAATTTCCTTTTTTGCATCAAAATAATCAATTTCCCTAAAGTTAGCGATTTTATAAGTCTTCAATTGTTCTCTTATTGCTTCCCTTAAAAAGTCTGAAATGCTTAAGTAATCGCCGTTTTCTATTAGGTTAACCAGTTGATTATGTATTTTTATTGGAACCTTTGTTGCAATTGTTTTTCCAATTTCTTTGTTATTTTTACTTATTTCTGTCATATTACCCCTTTAATGATTTTTTGATTGAATATGATATTAAATAGGTCTTGATTCAATATAAAATGATTTGAAATGCGAAAAAAATAAAAATATTAATTGCACAAATGCACAAAATCACAATTGTGTAAAATCACCAAAAATAGACTAAAATAATACAAAAATGATGGAAGTGGATAAAATTTAATCAATAGATAAAAAAGCTAAGAATATAAAAAAAGTTTAAAAAATAGAATAAAAAAAGAAAAATAAACAATAAATTATTGCTTATTATCAAAAGATGCTTTCACGAATGAAGCAAACAATGGATGTGCATTATTTGGTCTTGACTTGAACTCTGGATGGAATTGACATCCAATAAACCAAGGATGGTCAGGCAACTCTACAATTTCCACCAAGAAATCATCGGGAGTTGTTCCTGCAATCACAAGACCGTTTTCAGTTAAGACATCCCTATATTCATTATTGTATTCATATCTGTGTCTATGCCTTTCCTGAATGAAATCCTCACCATAAGCCTCTTTGGTTTTAGTGCCGTCAATCAATTTGCAGTCATAAGCGCCTAAACGCATGGTTCCGCCCATATTCTTGATTTTCTTTTGCTCTTCCATCATATCAATAACTGGGTATTGGAGGTCTGTTTTGAATTCACTGCTGTTTGCATCTTCCATGCCTATTCTTCTTGCAAACTGAATAACCATGCATTGCATACCTAAACAGATACCGAAAATAGGAACTTCGTTTTCTATTGCATAATCAACAGCTTGAAGCTTTCCTTCTACACCTCTATCACCAAATCCTCCAGGAATGAGGATACCGTCAAGTTTGGAAAGCTCTTCATAGAAAGCCTTCAATTCTTCCTCATTTTTGACATCTACATCAGAACTAAGGTATATAATATTCATTTTAGCTCCGATTTTAGCTGCTGCGTGATGCAAGGATTCTCTAATACTTATATAAGCATCTTCCAATTCAACATATTTTCCAACAATACCTATTGTAACAACAGGATCTTGTATCATAAGGGAATTTACGATTTCTTCCCATTCATTAAGAGTATTCTTGTCATTTTCAAAATCAATTCCAAGGCCTATCCTATCTGAGATGTATTGACCTGCATTTTCCCTATCGAGAACTAAAGGAACTTCATAAATGGATTGAGCGTCAGGAGTGTTTACAACAGCATCAAATTCCACGTCACAGAAGTGAGCGATTTTCCTCTTTATATCATCATCAATATGCTCTTGGCTTCTTAAAACAATCATATCCGGATTGATACCCATGCTTCTAAGTTCTTTTGAAGAGTGTTGAGTTGGTTTTGTCTTGAATTCCCCAGCAGCATTCAAGTAAGGAACAAATGTTACATGTACAAACATGACATTTTCAGAGCCTTCTTCATTTCTGAGTTGTCTTAATGCCTCGAGGAATGGCTGGCTTTCAATATCCCCTACAGTACCACCAAGCTCCACCATGACAATATCATAGTCATCCTTAGCAGAGATTTCACGTACCATTTCCTTGATTTCATTAGTGATATGAGGGATAATCTGTACACAAGCTCCTAGGAAATCACCTTTTCTCTCTTTGGAAATAACTGATTGATAGACTTTTCCGGTAGTTATGTTTGATATTCCAGGAAGCTCTACATCCAGGAATCTTTCATAGTGACCTAAATCAAGGTCAGTTTCCATACCATCATAAGTAACGAATACTTCACCGTGTTGATATGGGTTTAAAGTACCAGAATCCCAGTTTAAATATGGGTCAATCTTAATCGCTGCAACCTTTAAGCCGTAAGAACGTAAAATACGGCCGATGGACGCAGAGGTAATTCCTTTTCCAATGGAACTAACTACTCCACCAGTAATTATAATATATTTTGTCAGACAAATCCACTCCTAATTAATAATTGATTTCGATATGAATTCCTTAATAAAATTTTATCATTTTTAACTAAAAAATTCATAATGAATACTCAATAAAATATTAGTTTAATTTATTATATAAAATTTATCTTATGAATTTAAAATTCTAAAATTTTTAAAAAAAGTTAGTCAGCATAATAACAAAAATAATCACTAAAAAATAGTAAAAAATATGAAAAAATGATTAAAAAAAAGAAAAAAAAGAATAAAAAATTAGAAAAGAGAATTATTTAAGAGCATCAAAGAATTTACCCCATTTGACTCCACGTTTGTGAGCTTGAACCTTCATCTCATAGGTTTCATCAATAGGAGCATATTCCTTTTCTAAGATTTTAATTTTAGAATCAACGTCTAAGGTAGTGTCAGTAAGTTTCTCAACAACATCCATTTCAAGAATTACTTTTTCCAATTCTTCGGTTACACTTCCATCTGAATCCGCTTTTTCTTCTAATGCTTTCCTTTTTTCAGCTAATTCAGCAAGCCTGTCTTCAAGAAGCTGATTATTGCGAACACCATATTGGTCACGTAAGTAAAAGACCAAATCTATAAGTTCGCCAACACTCATATTGTTTTCTTCCATAATCTGATATTTCTTAAATTGTTCATCATTTAATTCAGCAGTAATTTCATTTGCCATGTTATAACCTCAAATATTAAAAATCACAATAATGATTAATTTATTTAATATATATTTCTTATTCTATTTAACTTTTATAATAATTTTAAAAATTATCCATTACTTTTGATGAGTTTCCAAAAATGATGATGCCGCCAAGACATTCTCCTTGAATTGAGGATTCACTTCACTTAAAAATCCCATAAAGGATTCACCGATATCCTCATTGTCATAATCAATCCTGTACTCAGTTTCGATGCCTAAAAAGTCATTTATCCATTCTTGAGGAACATTGATTAATGGAAAGACAATCCTAATATCATTATATTCCTCTCCAAGGTTATACTCAATATAAGTATCTTTTACCTTCTTTTCCCAATCTATGCCCTTTCCATCAAAGATATCATTTAATATATGATTGACTTCCTGATTAAGGTTTAGAGGAGAAATGATGGAATCAATTTTACCAAAATCAATGTTTTCATCATATTCAATGAAATCTATGCCATATTTTCTAGAATAGGGCTCAATGAGAATGTATAGAAACTTATTGTAATCATTATCCAACTTAGGAATAAGTATAGTTTCCTTTGGATTCAAGGACTCTGCCAATGTCTTTGATGCCCTTGTTGAAATCTTTTGGAAAAGTGATGATCTGACCACTTCAATATCAGGATAGTGCTTATTGAAGGTGTCGGTCCTTTTTCTTGAAAACTTTGAAAAGCGGAGATTTTCTATATATAGCTTTACTTCACCATCATCATTGATGTAACTTACAAAACGGGAGTCAACACCGATTTGCTTTAAGAACTTTAAAACATCCTTTTTAGAATCAGATAATCGCTTTTCATCTTCCTTTAAAACCAAATTTGATAGAAAATCATCCATAATATCACTAAAAAAAATAAATAAAATTAAATTCCTAAAGCATCCAATAATGCCTTTTCCATTACATCTACTGGTGCTTCACATCCTAACCATATCTCAAAGCTGCGAATTCCCTGATACAACAGCATCTTATATCCATAAACCACTTCTGCATTTGCTTTTTTAGCTTCCTTAATAAGAGAGGTTTCCATAGGAGTGTATACGATATCATTTACAACAAGGTCTTCATGCATCATATCTGCACTAGCTATTGGCTTATCCTTCACATTAGGGTACATTCCAATAGGTGTTGTGTCTATAAATATATCTGAATCAGATAATTCTTTACCTAAATTATCCAAATCATAAGCTTGAATATTAATATCAATGTCAATACTAGCCAAATTAGTTCTCAAATCACTTGCAAGAGATTCCGCTTTTTGAACATTTCTATTCAATATTGACAATTCACTTATTCCACTATTTGCCATTTGAAATGCAACTGCTCTTGCCGCTCCACCAGCACCTGTGATGGTTACTTTCTTATCATTTATTGAAGTTTTTTCCTGAATTGCACGGACACATCCATATCCATCAGTGTTAAATCCTTTAGTTGTTACATTGATTTCATTATCTTGATTTGATGATTCATTAGTTTCATTGTAATTAAATTGAATAGTGTTTACTGCACCGATCATTGAAGCTACTTGATCGATTTCATCAAGGTGTTTCATGACATTGCTTTTATGTGGTATGGTTACATTCAAACCTTGTATTCCAAGGGACTTTCCACCTTCAATAGCTAAGGACAATCTATCTGGTTTAACATGGAAAGGAAGATAAATGTAATTTAATCCCAATTCCTTTAATCCAGCATTATGCATAGCTGGAGAGAAAGTATGTTCAATAGGGTCTCCAATAACTCCTAATATTTTTGTTTTTCCATCTATCACAAAATCACCTAATTATTTAATTAATCCCCATATTATTCTTTTAAAAATCCAACTGTTCCGCTATACAAAGTCTGCATACAGAATTTGGAGTATCCATATTAGCCTCTTTAACTGGACAATAATAAACTCCATTTTCCATTATAACCTCTAAAGAGCCCGGGAAAGGAGTTCCAATAGGATGAATAGGCTCATCAAGCACAAATGTAGTGTAAAGGGATACCACCAAATTAATAAGTGGGGTTTTGCTTTTTCTATCTTTAGAAACAAGCTTGTAAATATCCTTTAAATCGTTTAATTTTTCTACAAAATCATCCCTATTGAAATAATCATTATAAACAATATCATTGCTTCTTATTTCCTTTACTCTGTTTAAGAAAAAATCTATATAAATCTTTTTGCTTTTTTCCTGATAGGATTCCTGAACATATTTGTTGTTTTCAATGATTAGAGCAGATATGGTCATCAAATCAAAAACAGACACATCAGCAAGCTCTTCCTTTAAGACAATCATAAGATCATCCTTTGATATTTTATCATCTTCCCCTATCAATGCATCAAACTTTTCAAACATCCTATCACAAAGTTATTATATGACTATAAAATGCTTTTTTTTAAAAAATAATCCTTAACTGCTGGCATTTAATTTCGGATCATAATCAATCTCACGGGAAATGCAGATATTGCAGACAGCCCCTTCTGTATTCTTTTGAGTTGCCTTAACGGGACAATAATAAAACTTCCCTAGCTTCTTAATCCTCAAATTGCCTGGGAAAGGAGTGTCCAGTGAATGAATAGGTTCATCCAATATGAAAGTGGCATATAATGAAACTAAACAGTAAATAAGCTGTACCTTATCCTTGTCAAAATCCACACCATCATAAACATTATGCAAATCCTCTAATGACTTTTCAAACTGTTTTCTATCAATTCTCTCCTTTTTGCCCCTGCTGTCATAATCAGTATTGTCATTTTTAATATTGTTTATATGGCCAATGAATTGCTTAACATAAGCTTGACGGAAGTCATCCTGATACTTATCCTGTACAAACTCCACATCCTGAAGTATATACTGATTGGCTTCCATCAAATCAAAAACAGATATTTTTTGAGCTTTTTCCTTTAAAATAGCCAACAGCTCATTTTTTGAAATCTTTTTATCCTTTAACAGTTCATGCAATTCCTCAAACATAATTCACACTTAATTTTTTTATATTAATTTATAGTATTTTATCATTTAAAGTTTTATGTATTATTAATTATCAACTTGCCAATATCAACAACTATTATATAAAATAAATATTAAATATAATATTGTTAAACGATTAACTATTTAAAAAGCATATAATTAAAAACATTAATCCGATTAAATTATTTAAAACATTGGAGAGTCTATAATGGAATTTGAAAGACCAAGGGGAACAAGGGATTTCCTCTTTGAAGAAATGAGAGAAAGGAAACAGGCTGAAGACATCTTAAGAAATGTATTTGAAAACTATGGTTTTGGTGAAGTGCAGACACCTTTATTTGAAGACTTGAAACTATTCACTACAAAATCCGGAGAGGAAATTGTAGATCAACTATACAACTTTAAGGACAAGGGAGACAGAGACCTAGCACTTAGGCCTGAAATTACCGCTCCTATTGCAAGATTATACTTAAATGAATTACAGAAAACCTCAAAGCCAATCAAGATTTACTACTATGGAAGCTGCTTCAGATATGAAAGGCCACAAAAAGGCAGATTCAGACAGTTCTGGCAATTCGGCTGTGAATTGATTGGAGCTAAGACTCCTGAAGGTGAAGCAGAAGTGATTGCTATGTGCAACAATGCAATTGAAGAGCTTGGAATCACAACTGCAGAATTCAATGTTAACCACTTGGGAATCATTAGAGGCTTGTTTGCTCACTTTGATATTGATGCAAGCACTCAACGGGAAATAATGGTTGTCATCGATAAAGGTGATAAAGATCTTCTGAAAGAATCATTGATTGGAGAAACCCCTATTATCAAAGACAAAGGAGAACTCAACGAAGTATTGTTCAAGCTTATGGATATGGTTGGAGACTCTTCAATAATTGAAGATATTGAAGAACTAGTTGCTCCATACGAAGAAACCAAAGAAGCCCTAGAGGAATTCAAAGAACTTGTCAAAACCCTTGAAAGCTTCCAGGTATTCAATTACAAACTCAACCTTGGAGTTGCAAGAGGCCTTGATTACTATACTGGAATTGTATTTGAGGTATATGTGGAAGGACTTGGTGCACAAAAGCAAGTCTGTGGTGGAGGAACTTACAATCTCGTTAAATTATTCGGAGGAGAAGATGTTGTCTCTACAGGATTTGCATTAGGATTTGACAGATTGATGAATGCAATCGAAGAGCTTAATGGTAAACCTGAACTCGAACCTATTGTAAGCACTTATGTTGCAGCCATTTCAGACTCTACAAGACACACTGCATTCAGCATTGCCCAAACCTTAAGAAAGGCAGGAATTCCAACTGAAGTGGACTTGTCCAGAAAGAAATTCAAAAAGATATTGGCTTATGCAAACAAGATAGACGTCAAATACACTGTTCTTGTAGGAGAACGTGACTTAGAAGAAGGAAACATTACTGTAAAGGATATGTTAAGTGGAGAACAGGAATTGGTTGCAATTGATGAAGTTGTAGATTATATTAAAGGTAAATTATATTAATTATTTTAGTTTTTAAGGTGAAAAAATGGAATTAAACTTCAGACTTAATATGGGTGGAGAAGACTTGGTCATTGCAATTGCACAGGACTACCAAACAAATGAAGTGCTAATGGTAGCATTCATGAACAAGGAAGCTGTAGAGCAGACCTTAAAAACCAAAAAGGCTCACTACTACTCCACTTCAAGACAAAAGCAATGGCTAAAGGGAGAAAGCTCTGGAAATGTTCAAACAGTGAAAGAAATGTACATTGACTGTGATGCAGATGCAATCATCATGAAAGTGGATCAGATTGGTGCCGCTTGCCACGAAGGATACAGATCTTGCTTCTTTAGACAATTGGATATAAATAAGGAAAACATTGACATTGACAATCTTACAGAAGAAGATGTGAAAATCATTTCTGAAAGATTATTTGATCCAAAGGAAATGTATGGATAGATTTTTTTAAAAAGAGATTAAATTAAATAATTAAAATTTATTTTAAAATAATTTATAATTATTAAAATTAGCCTCAAGGGAGGTGAAAATATGGATTTAAATGGATACAGTGATTATGATAACGATTATGAAGATGAAGATTTCAATGATGAAATCAAAAGGATTGTACCAGATACAAGTGCAATCATAGAAGGAAATGTGGAAAAGATAATAAATGAAAAAGGATTGAATTATCCGGAAATAATCATTCCCGAAGCTGTAATAGCTGAACTTGAACATCAAGCTAATAATCAAAGACCTACTGGAATCAGAGGTCTTGAAAATGTGAAGAAACTTCAGGATTTAGCTGAAGTTGGTGAAATATCAATAAGAATAACCGGCAGAAGACCTACCAAGATTGAAAAGGACAATGCTAAACTTGGAGAAATAGACGGATTAATCAGAGATGTGGCTAAAGAGGAATTAGCATTACTCCTCACAAGCGATAAGATCCAAGCTAAAACAGCAGAGGCACAGGGAATTCCAGTTATCTATTATGCACAGGAATATAAAGGTTCAATCGATTTGAAAATAGCCAAGTTCTTTGATGAAGACACTATGAGTGTTCACTTAAAGGAAAATGTTGAGCCAATGGCTAAGAAAGGAAAGCCGGGCCATATTGAACTTGTAAAATTAGCAGATGAAAAATTCACTTACAAACAACTGGAGATTATAGCCGAGGAAATCCTTGAAAAGGAAAGATATGATCCGAAAACATATCTTGAAGTGGATAGAAAAGGTGCTATAGTGGTGCAATCAAGAGACCTTAGGATATCAATAGCAAGGCCTCCATTTTCAGAAGCACTTGAGATAACTGCAGTAAGGCCAGTTGCTGAAGTGTCACTTGACGATTATCACTTATCAGGCCAGTTGATTGAAAGGCTGGAAAACAGTGCAAGAGGAATATTAATATCCGGTTCTCCAGGAGCAGGTAAAAGTACATTTGCACAGGCAATAGCCAAGTTCTATGATGAAGACCTAAACAAGGTTGTAAAGACCATGGAATCTCCAAGAGACCTGCAAGTGGGAGATAGAATTACCCAATATGCCCCTCTTGATGGGGATATGGAAAATACTGCCGATATATTGCTTCTTGTAAGGCCAGACTTTACAATTTATGATGAACTTAGAAAAAGCCATGACTTCCAGATATTTGCAGATATGAGACTTGCAGGTGTCGGTATGATTGGTGTTGTCCATGCTACAAGACCTATCGATGCAATACAAAGGATTGCAAGCAGAGTGGATTTAGGTACCATTCCATCAATTGTAGATACTACAATCTATATTGAAGATGGTGAAATAAGTGCCATCTATGAGAACAAGCTTACAGTAAAGGTTCCAACTGGAATGGAAGAGCGAGACCTTGCAAGACCTGTTATTGAAGTGAGAGACTTTGAAACAGGAACTTTAGTTAATGAAATTTACACTTATGGTGAACAGACCATCGTAATGGACATTGGAATGGTTGAACAGTCTAAAAAGGCAAATAAAAAGGAAAAGACACCAGTCCAATTGATAGCTGAGCGAGAAATACTTAGAACAATGAAGAAAATCGTTCCAAAGGCAGCTATTGAAGTGGATATGGAAAGCGACAGAAGAGTGAACATTTACATTACTGAAAAATATATTCCAAAAATCATTGGAAAAGGCGGAAAAAGAATCACAGAGCTTGAAAATGATATTGGAATTAGCATGAATGTTGAGCCTCTTGAGAAGGCACCTGACAGCTTTGCTGAACGCTTATCAAAAAGATCCAAGAAAAGCAAGAAAAAAGACAAGCATAAAAAATCCAAGAAATCCCAGCTAAAGGAATATAATGAAAATCTAAAGGATTATGCAGATAATTCAGATTCAAAGGATTACAATGAAGATAATTATATTGATTTAAGTGAAGATGAAGAATATTATGATGATGAGACATCAGAATTCTATTATGAATTATTTGAACTCTTTCCAGAAATAAGAAAGGACCATCTTGTATTGCCAATCGGCAAACAATATGTAGGCAGTTCATTCGACATTCTCCTGGAAGACAAATATCTATTTACAGCAACTGTAGGAAAAAGAGGCTATGTAAAACTTCATAAAAGCCTTGACTTAACTGATGAAATCCTTGAAGGATTGGATAAGGGCTTAAGAGTGGTTGCAAGAGTCAGAGATTAAAAATGCTTATTGAATTATTTAAAAGAGGCGAATTATGAAAATTGGAGCGTCAATGTTGGCAACAGAAGACAGAACAATGGAAGAGGCATTGGAATACTTCGATTCCAATAGATATATTGATTATGTCGAAATAGTGCATGATTATCCTTATAGGGACATCAATAATGATAAGGATTTAATAGACTTGATAAACTCATATGACTTGAAATATACTGTTCATTCTCCATTCATTGATGTGAATCTTGCTTCCTTAAATCCAGCTATGGCAAATTTTTCAGTTAATGAAATTAATAGGTCCATTGACCTTGCCAATATGATTGACAGCGATATCGTTGTTGTTCATCCAGGCATTCTTGGATTTCATGGAAGAGGAAGGGAAGACTTGGTCTATCAAATATCAGAGGAACATTTGAAAATTGTTGGTAACTATGCCAAAGACAATGGAGTTGATGCATGTATTGAAAATCTTCCAAACATTGTTGACTTCATGTTCATGGATGTCAATCAATTGAATGATACATTGGTGAAACTTGACCTTCCAATGGCATTGGATATAGGCCATGCACATACAAATGGCTTCACTCCAAAGGAAATTTACTTTGACTCAATTAAACACATACATGTCCATGATAATAATGGTGATGATGACACCCACCTTGCATTAGGTGATGGGACTTTTGATGTAAATGGGTTCTTT